>JAOUIN010000066.1 GCA_029883965.1 Betaproteobacteria bacterium | reverse complement strand
ATTCCCCACCCAGGCGGTTCAGCCAGGTTCTGCGGTATTGCACAAGCACATTGAAATTGTTCTCGCCCTGAAAGTCAGTGGCGAGGCCGAGTCCGAATCGCAGGTAATCGGGTCCCCATTCCTTTTCGCGCGGGGTAATGACCATCACGCGGCCGGCAGGTCCCTGCTCGATGCGGTAGTCGATGCTTTCGAAATCACCGCGCCCGTAGATGCGGCGCAGATCGGCGTTGACGGTTTCCTGCGCAAGGGGCTCTCCCGGTTTGCTCTGCACCAGCTCGCGCAGCACTGCCGGATTTGTACGGCTTAAGCCCTCAAAACGGATTTCGTCTACGACGCCGACGGTATGGTGATCGACAGTCTGCTTGCTGCGCAGTGCTGCATACTGGTCGGGCGGCAGGCTGTAACGCTTGAGCGCATCGGTCATGCTGCGGGCCGCTGCTTCGCCTGCCCGGATGGCGTCAGTTGCACGGTCGAAGCTGGATGCAGAGATATTGCCCAGTTCCGGCGCAATGAGTACGTCGCGTTCGCCGAGAGTCTTGAGCTGTTCATCCACCGTGGCCTTGCCGAGAAAATTGACCAGCTGGGTGGTGACGCTCAGGGCCGAGGTCAGCTCTTCGCGCCGGAGTGGCGGCGTCGAAATGTTGACTGCAATCACCACATCGGCGCACAGCTTGCGCGTTTCTTCGATGGGCATATTGTTGGCGATGCCGCCATCTACGAGCAAGTGACCGTCGATTTCGACAGGAGCCAGCGCGCCCGGCACCGACATGCTCGCGCGCATCGCGAGGGCAACATTACCATGGTCGAGTACGACCGGTTCGCCGGTGACAATATCGCCGGCGATAGCGCGATAGGGGATGGGCAGCTTGTTGAAATCACTGATTCCGACTGCCCGTTCCGTGAGTTTCCGGAAGAAGGCGTGGATCGAGACGCCGGCAAGAACGCCCTTGGGCAGTGCGAGCGACCCGTCCTTGACCCCGTATTCCGGTTGGAAAAGGGTCTTGTAGTCATCGACTTTTCGTCGACTTGCCATATCTGCCCGTGGCGGCGCGTCCCTGAAGATATCGTTCCAGTCTGCAGAAACGACGGATTTTTCCATTTCTGCGATCGGGGTGCCGGACGCGTAGGTCCCGGCAACGATGGCGCCCATGCTGGTGCCTGTTATGCAATGCACCGGCACGTGTAATTCCTCAAGAACCCTGAGCACACCGACATGAGCGAGGCCGCGTGCACCGCCGCCGGAGAGTGCCAGGCCGATACGCGGCTTCGCTGTGGCGGTGCGTTCCGCGGCCTGCGCCGACGTTGCGTACTGTAGCAGCCAGCAGGAGGCGGCAAAGGTCGCGGCGAGGGGCAGTGCTGTCGCGATACGCAAGGATGTTTTCATGGGACTTCTCTCTGGTCAGACCAAAATCGCCTGCGCTGATGCATGGCTTCCGGACACGTCGCATTCTACATGGAGGAATGCTCATGCCGTACGGCCCGCCGGCGCGCGATGGCGCGCTGATCGGAGTGCGATTTGGTTGGGCCGTACGTCGTCGCCTGCTCGGCGACGGGGTGTCAATGCGTCATGCCGCCCGGCGTATTGCTGCCGATGTTTCCTTGGGCCTCGACGTCCGGTTCGGGGCGCACCGGCAGATTGATGCCCCATCTGGCCTGTTCCTGCAGTTTGTTCAGCAGCAGCACCATTTTCTGGAAAACCGGCAGCCGGATTTTCATATTGACGTTTTGTTTGGTCGCCAGTCGGAGGTCTATCGACATCATGTCCTTCTCGGCCTGTATGGCGAGACCGATGACCAGAACAGGAGCTTCTCCGAGCACCAGGTTCCCGCCAGATGCGTACGACTCGTTGAACTGGGTCGTTTGAATTGCGGTTTGTTGCTGGAATTCCTGTATGGCTTCCGCGGTTTCGGGGGCGAAATTTTTTTTCAGCGCCGCCGTAACCAGGCGCTGGCTGCTTTCGATGATTGCCCGGGTGATATTGCGTGTCAGCCAGAACCGGAATTCGCGGTCGTCCGCCGTGTTGAAACGAAACAGCAGGCGATCTTCGTCGCCGGACCATTGGCCTGTAAATTGTTTGATCGGCATGTGTATGCTCCGTCGAAATTATCCGGAGGTGGCCGTGACGGTGTAGCTTGCTTCGGCCGTGGCTATTATTTCATATCGCCGGCGACATGGATGAGCTTGCGGAGAACCGGTATCCCGGCTCTCCCGCGGATCATTGCGCCAGCTCGTGCATGACCTTGATCAGATCCGTTTTGCCTTCGAAACCGATGCCCGGCAATTCCGGCATGGTGATGATGCTGTTTTCTACCTTTACACCATCGGGGAAGCCGCCGTAAGGCTGGAACAGGTCCGGATAGCTTTCATTGCCGCCCAGTCCCAGCCCGGCGGCGATGTTCAGCGACATCTGGTGCCCGCCATGCGGGATGCAGCGCGACGACGACCAGCCGGCGATTTTAAGCTCCTGCAGCGTGCGTTCGTATTCGCACAGGCCGTATGACAATGCGCAGTCGAACTGCAGCCAGTCGCGGTCGGGGCGCATGCCGCCGTAACGCAGCAGGTTGCGCGCGTCCTGATGGCTGAAAAGATTTTCACCGGTGGCCATGGGGCCGGGATAAAACTCGGCGAGTGCGGCCTGCAGTGCGTAATCCAGCGGGTCGCCAGCCTCTTCGTACCAGAACAGCGGATAGTCGCGCAGCATTTTGGCGTAGGCGATGGCGGTTTCCAGATCGAATCGACCATTGGCGTCGACCGCGAGTTGGGCGTCCTTGCCGATTTCGTCGAGCACGGCTTCGATGCGTCGTCGGTCCTCAGTGAGATCGGCGCCACCGATCTTCATCTTGACCACGCTGTAGCCGCGGTCCAGGTAACTGCGCATCTCCTTGCGCAGCGCCTGCAGATCCTTGCCAGGGTAGTAGTAACCGCCGGCAGCGTAGACGAATACCTTGGAGTTCGCCGTGACGCCGTGACGTTCGGCGAGCAGCCGGAACAGAGGCTTGCGTGCGATCTTGGCGGTCGCATCCCAGATCGCCATGTCCAGCGTACCTACGGCGACCGAGCGTTCGCCGTGACCGCCGGGTTTTTCGTTCTGCATCATTGCGCCCCAGGCGCGGTGCGGATCGAGGTTCTCACCGGCATCGTTGAGCAGGTTCTTGGGGTCGGCTTCGAGCAACCGCGGCGCGAAGCGCTCACGGATCAGTCCACCCTGACCATAGCGGCCGTTGGAATTGAAGCCGTAGCCGACGACAGCGCGGCCATCAACTTTGGCATCGGTGACCACTGCGACCAGGCTGGTGGTCATTTTGGTGAAATCGATATAGGCGTTGCGGATGGGCGAGGAAATCGGTTTGGTGATTTCCCTGACGTCGGTGATGCGAACCATGGAGTTGTTCTTAATTTGGAATGAGGTTGTGCCGAGCGTAGCAGAGGGCGTCAGATTTTCAATCCGTGCAGGAATTTGGCGCGCTCGCTGGCGGCGGCCATCAAAAAGCCCAGATCGCCGCCGCTCAGGATGAAGCGCATGCCCATGCTGATGAATTTTTCCATCAGCTTCGGATCGTAGACGCCGCCCATGCCCGGGTGAATGTTGTTTTTCTTGCAGGCGGCGATCACCTTGCGGTAGGCGTTGTCGACGCGCACATCCGTAAACTGGCCGGGGATGCCCATTTCCGCGCACAGATCATTGGTGCCGATCAGAATGGAATCGACGCCGGGTACCGCGGCGATTTCATCGGCCTGGGCAATGGCTGCCGGCGTCTCCAGCATGATGACCACCATGGTCTGCGCATTGGCGATGGGCGTTGATTCGGCTACGGGCATGCCGCGATAGCCGAACTGCGGCAATACGCCCATTACCGAACGGTGACCGACCGGCGGGTATTTGCAGGCGGCTACCGCGCGTTCGGCTTCCTCCACGCTGTCCACATGCGGAACGACGATCCCCTGCGCACCGGCATCTAGCAACCGCGACGCGTGGTAGTGCTCCTTGCCGGGAACGCGTACGATCGGCGTGATGCCCAGAGGGAGCGCAGCCATTGCGATTTGTGCCGCCGTGTCCACATCCATCGAGTTATGTTCCATGTCGATGAACAGCCAGTCGTAGCCGCAGGTCTTGCTGATGGTGGCAATGTCCACCGTACGGGACAGGCGCAGTCCCATGCCGATTGCAATTTTTCCGGAAGCCAGTTGCTGCATGGTGTGATTGGGATAGGCGCTCATGGGGATCCTCGGGGGATGGTGGCGGGCAGGACGAGTGTATACCGGCGCCATGCAGAGCGGCGCAGCGCACGATGCTGCGGCTGGCGCTGCAGTCCATATCGTAGTAGCCGCGGCTGCAAACTGCTGTGATGCAGGTAATATCGAAATAAAAAATATTCTGCGGATTCGAGAGGAGAAATCATGACACGTACAAAACAATTCCTGTTGGTCGTGGTGATCGGACTGCTGTCGGTTCTGGGCGCCACGGCGGCGGTACAGGCCGCAGAGGCGTGGCCGCAGCGCCCGGTACGCCTGATCATTCCTTATCCGCCCGGCGGCGCCGGCGACATGGTGGGGCGCATGCTCGGCAGTGGCATGAGTCCGGGGTTCGGACAGCAGGTGGTCAGTGACAATCGCGGAGGCGGCGGCCAGATCATCGCGACGCAGATCGCGGCCAATGCCGCACCGGATGGCTACACGCTGTTCCTGGCGAGTGCCACGCACGCGATCAATCCGGCACTGCGAAAGAACCTGCCGTACGACACGCTCAGGGCTTTCGCGCCGGTCACGCTGGTGGCGGAGTCGCCGCTGGTATTCGTTGCCCATGCCTCGCTGAAGACGGCAAGCATCAGCGAACTGATAGCGGCGGCCAAGGCGCAGCCGGGCCGCATCAATTACGCTTCGTCCGGTCCCGGAACCGGCGGGCACATGTCGGTCGAACTGCTGAAATCGATGACCGGCATCAACCTGGTGCATATCCCGTACAAGGGTGCGGGCCCGGCGCTGATCGACGTTGTCGCTGGCCAGGTGCAGATGATCTGCACCAGTCCGCTGCCGGCGATGCCGCATGTCAAAGCCGGGCGGCTGGTGGCGCTGGGCATGACCAGCCTGAAACGTTCTCCGGCGTATCCCGACGTGCCGGCCGTAGCGGAAACGGTGCCCGGTTATCAGTCGACGCTGTGGTACGCGCTGCTGGCGCCGGCGGGTACACCGCCGGCCGTCCTGAAGAAAGTGCATGGTGAAGCCATCAAGTCGATTGCGGCAACGGAAATGCAGGAACGGCTGCTCGCGCTGGGCGCCACGCCGATCGGCAACAAGCCGCAGGAACTGCAGGCCTTTGTGCGTGATGAAATCCAGCGCTGGACGAAACTGGTGAAGCAGGCCAACATCAGTCTGAACCGCTGAGTGCAACGGATGCCATTAACGCGCGGGGATGAATCATGACGGCAACAGTGACACTGTTTGATCCGACCGCACCCGGAACCGCTGCGGCGCAGGGCCTGGGCCATGCATCCCGGGCGGCCGGACTGGTCGGTGCGGTGGTCGGCTTTATCGACAATGCGAAACCGAATTTTCATCTGCTTGCGGACGACCTCGCTGAATTGCTGGCGAGCCGGCATGGCGTGGCGCGCGTGATCAGGCACCGCAAGACGTCGGCTTCGATACCCGCTGAACCGGAAGTCATCGCCGCGCTTGCCGCGGAGTGCGACGTGGTGATCGCGGGATCCGGTGACTGAGGCTCCTGCGCGTCGTGGAGTGTCCACGACAGTGTCGAAGTGGCGAAGCGGGGCCGGATCGGGATCACGGTCTGTTCGGCCGCCTTTACTACGCTGGGCCGAGCGCAGGCGCGCGCTCTGGGCCATGCGGAACTGCCGATTGCGGTGATTCCGCATCCATTCGGCACGCGCGGTCGCGACGAAGTGCGGCAGATCGCCGAACAGTGCGCGGCGGATATCGTCAAACTGATCAGCGGGCAGGCATCGTGAGTGCATCTCCCGATTGCGCCGCGACCTTCTCAGCGCCCGACGATCTCGATGCGATCAACCGGCTCTACCGGGAGCGGCGCTGGAGCGACGGGCTGCCCATAGTGCCGCCGACGGCCGCGCGCGTGGAGCGCATGCTGGCCGCGACCCGGCACGACCGCCATGAACTGATTGCTTGCGTGGCGCCGGGTTTCGGTGCGGCCACCGTCGAGCGCATCGCGATCAATGCCGTGCTTGCAGGCTGCGACCCGGAATACCTGCCGGTACTGATCGCTGCGACAGCCGCCGTGGCGGATCCCGCATTCAACCTGCAGGGCATACAGGCGACCACGAATCCGGTCGCGGTCTGGCTGGTGCTGAACGGGCCGCTCGCGCGGCAACTTCAGGTCAACGCGACCTTCAACTGCATCGGTCAGGGCGCGTGGGCGAACGCGACTCTGGGCCGTGCACTGCGCCTGATCCTGCAGAACATCGGCGGTGCGTTGCCCGGCGAAATGGATCGTGCGACGCATGGCCAGCCCGGAAAATATACGTTTTGCTGCGCGGAGAACGAAGACGCCCATCCGTGGCAGCCGCTGCACGTGGAGCGCGGATTCGCGGCAGCCGACAGCACGGTCACGGTGGTCGGCGCCGAAGGCACGATGAACATGAACACACATGAGAAATCGGGCGGCGAACTGGTGCGCGTGATCGCCGAGACGATGATGCATCCGCCCAGCAATGAATATGTGCACGGCGGCGAACCCTGGCTGATCCTCTGCAGCGAACATGCGGAGATCCTGGCGCGCGATGGCATGGACAAGGCCGCGGTCAAGCGCGCCTTGTGGACGCAGTCGAAAATGGCGGTGAGCCGCCTCAGCGTGAAAGAGATCGAACGGGCGCGTGCCTCACGCACGGCTGAACTCGGCGTGTTGTCCGGGGACACGCTGTTGCCGATTTCCCCGCGGCCTGAAGATATCCAGATCATCATTGCCGGCGGCCCGGGCACGCATTCGGTTTATGTGCCTTGTTTCGGCAACAGCCGTGCCGTGACCCGTCGGATCGAGGCCTGAACGGCCAGCAGTGATTGGTAAGAGTTATTTAACATATTGATTAAATTAAATTATTTTTAATCCCCGATTCTTATTGTCGCCATCAGCGTACGTAAGCCTGTTGTAAGCCATGCGCATTAATGTGTCACCGTCGAGTGACACCATTAAGGATCGGAGATCATTATGGGCAGAGGGCGAATCAAGGCGGATGCGGGCGATCCGAACAACTGTATCGCGGTGCGTATCCGCACGGCGATGACGGCCTGCGGCATGAAATCGGTGGCGGAACTGGGTCGCCGAATCGGGTTGCCGCGGCAGACTGTGCATCGCTGGATCAATGGCGATACCAAGAACATGACCCACGAAAATCTGTACAAGGTTGCCGATGCGCTGCAGGTCCGCGCACGGTGGCTCGCTGTGGGTGATACGGCCCCCGCGCAGATCGATCTTGGCGAAGGCGACGTTGTCGGCCTTATCGGGATCTACGAAACCATGTCGCCTGCCGCACGCGAGCAGTGGCTGGCGATCGGCCGCACGCTGCTGAACATGCACATGGGCGGCAAGGGCACGGTGGTAGATCCTTATCCGCATCTCGCGCCACCGCCCGTGGTACAAACGACGAAATAACACCGCACCACGCTCCGCGCCGGCTGCGGTGGCGCGGAGGATGCCTTAGTTGGTAATCTCAGGTGCTGGCGCGCGATTTCCGCGCGCCGTGATGTGCGCTAGGGCGCCGGGAAAATTCAACAATGCGCATGACCACAGTGATAGCGGCGGTGTTGTGGCTTGCGGGGACTGCCAGCGTACACGCGGCCGGCCCCGCGAAGGCACTGGCCCCCGATGCGCAGGCGTTCGTGCAGGAAATGGTCGACCGTCACGGTTTTGAGAAAGCGGCGCTGGAGCGCGCGTTTCGCGGCACGAAATTCATCGATTCGATTATCCGTGCGATGGACGCACCGTCGACGTCGCTGCCATGGCACCAGTTCCGTGCGCGTTTCATCACCGATGCGCGCGTTAACGGCGGACTCAAGTTCTGGGCGGCGCATGCCGCCGTGCTTGAGCGTGCGTCGGCGGAGTACGGTGTGGCACCCGAAATCATCGTCGCCACCATCGGCGTTGAAACCCTGTTCGGGCGTCACACCGGCAATGTCAGGGTGCTGGACGCGCTGACGACACTGGCATTCGGTTATCCGCGGCGTGCGGAATTTTTCCGCGGCGAACTCGAACAATACCTGCTGCTTACCCGGGAAACCGGCTGGGGCCCGGAGACCGTCAAGGGCTCGATTGCGGGGGCCATCGGCATTCCGCAGTTTCTGCCCAGCAGCTACCGCAAGTACGCGGTGGACTTTGACGGCGACGGTGACCGCGATCTGCGCAGCGTTGCCGACGCCGTAGGCAGCGTCGCCAATTATTACCGGAACTTCGGCTGGCAGGACGGCGCTGTGGTGGTCATACCGGTGGACGCGGATGATACCGGGCTGGATGCGATGCTTGCCGCGGGGATAGCACCGCATACCAGCGTTGCGGAATTCAGGAAACGCGGTGTCGTGCCGCAGGTGCCGGTGTCCGACGAGCTTGCCGCGGCGCTGATTGCGGTTGAAACCGAAGCCGGCCAGCGCTACTGGCTCGCTTTCAATAATTTTTACGTGATTACGCGCTATAACCGCAGCGTCAATTACGCGATGGTGGTCAACGAGCTGGCGTCGACACTGCGGCAGGAGCGGCTGCGGGCTGCTGCGCGTTAACTGCAGCCGGCTTGTCCGCTGCATCGCGGGCGAATGCGACCAGGTGGTCGAGTTCGAGGCGGATGCCGATTTTCTCGCCGATGGCGTGATTGTGGTGGCTGGGCACCAGTGAAAAAACCTGGCCGCCTTGCTGCAATTGCAATGTATACAGAAACTCGGCGCCACGGAATGCACGATGCAACACGGTTGCCTGCAACGGGCTCTCGTCGTCGTGCAGCACGTCGTCGGGCCGCAGCAGTACATCCACCGCGGTGCCGGCCGGCCACCGTGGCGCTGCGTCCGGCATGAACTGTCCGAGTTCAACTTCAATCCGGCCGTTGGCGAGTACCGTGCCCGGCAGGAACGTGCCCTGGCCGATGAAGTCCGCGGCATAACGGGTCAACGGTTCGTGATACAGCCGGTAGGGCGTATCCCATTGTTCGATGCGTCCGTCTTTCATGATGCCGATCATGTCCGCGATATTGAAGGCCTCGTTCTGGTCGTGGGTGACCAACACTGCGGTGATGCGCTCGCGTTTGAGGATGTCACGCACTTCGACGCTGAGGCGCTCCCGCATTTCGACATCGAGATTGGAGAAGGGCTCATCCAGCAGCAGCAATTGCGGGCGCGGCGCCAGTGCCCGCGCCAGCGCGACGCGCTGTTGCTGGCCACCGGAGAGTTCCTGCGGGTATTGCGCGCCAAGTTGGCCGAGGCCGACGATTTCGAGCAGTTCCTGTACCCGGGCGTGACGCTCTGCAGCGGGTGACGCGTGCAGGCCGAAGGCAATGTTGCCGGCCACGGTCAGGTGCGGGAACAGTGCGAAATCCTGAAAGACCACGCCGATGCGGCGCTTTTCCGGCGGCACTAAAACATTTTTCGCGCTCATGACGATGCCGTCGAGCGCCACCGTGCCGCTGCGTACCGGCTCGAAGCCGGCAATGCAGCGCAGCACCGTCGTTTTGCCGCAGCCGCTGGCACCCAGCAGGCAGGCGATTTTGCCGGGTTCGACGGAGAAACTCACACCCTGCAGCACGGGCGTGCGGGCGTAAGCGTGGCTGACATCGGTGAAATCCAGGCGTGCGGGCATGCTGAAATTATAGCGTTTTTGCTGTTGATAATGATTCTTGTTAAAATGATTTTCCTAGGAATTTCCGTAACTTAAGAGCCTCCGGCCGCGCTGCGGCGATCGATCAGCCGAGTCCAAGTGACCACTGCCACGTTACCGCCAGCTGTTGTCAGCAGTGCCGGATGGGTGCGTGCCCGCCTGCCGCGCATGCTGACCGTTTTTGCGGTCGTGCTGGCCGCGGTGCTGGCCATGCCGGTGGTGGTGGTGCTGCTCAATCTGCTGGCACCGGCTACCGACACCTGGAGGCACCTGGCCAGTACGGTGCTTGCGGATTACGTGACCAATTCGCTGCTGCTGATGCTGGGTGTCGCCTTTGGCGTCATCGTTGGCGGCGTGACCACGGCCTGGCTGACGACGATGTGCCGATTCCCGGGGCGCCGTCTTTTTCAATGGTCGCTGCTGCTGCCGATGGCGGTGCCGGCCTATGTCATGGCCTATGCCTACACCGATCTGCTGCAGTTCGCCGGTCCGGTGCAAACGGCGATACGCGAGCTGACGGGATGGGGCGCACAGGACTACTGGTTCCCCGATGTGCGTTCGCTTGGCGGGGCCATCGTGATGCTCTCG
>JAOUIN010000353.1 GCA_029883965.1 Betaproteobacteria bacterium | reverse complement strand
CGCAGACGATAAAGGCGCGTTGCGCTTTCTGACGCTTCAATTCGGCCGGCAGGTTTTCCAGCGCATCGCGGCCACTGTAGAGCCGCAATGGATAACCGACGGCACGAAACTGATGCTGGTAGCGCATCGATCCGGCGTCAGGCGCGCGCGGCCTTGAAGCGCTCGAAAGTGGCCAGCGCCGCCAGGGCCACGCCGGCGTTGGCCATCTCGTCATAAACCGGCACACCCAGCGCCACTGCCTTGTCGCGGAACTCGCGCTTGCGCGCTTCCAGCGCCGGCTCACCGTCGGACCGCAGCACCAGGATGAAATGCGCCTTGCCCGGGTGTTTCTGCTGCACGCGCATGGCTGCGGCAACCAGGTTATCCAGCACTTCGGGTTTGGTTCGGCCGACGAAAGCCGACAGGTTCAGGTGCATCACCAGTGCTTCGGGCTGGCCCTGCGCATAGATGATGTCGAGGATCTTTTCAGCTACGCGTCCGTCGTCCTGCTGCAGCGTGCCGACCGGGCAATCGACCGGGTTGGTGATGCTGGTTCCGGGCGGCAACTTCAGTTCGGCCAGCGCCGAAATGGTGCCCTGCGCGAAAGGCTGCACATCGAGATCGAGGCGCGCATAACAGTCGGTAGCGAGCACACTGGTACCGCCGCCGTTGCCGAACAGCACGACCTTGTGCGTGGGTCGTTGCGGCCGCGGCGTCAGGGTCTGGAAAATCAGCAACGTGTCGATGAAATCATCCAGCGTGTCGACCAGCATGCAGCCCGTCTGCCGCGCCAATGCCACCCACACCCGGTCGTCGCCCGCGAGCGAACCGGTGTGCGATGCGGCGGCCGCCAGGCCCTGCTGCGTACGCCCGCCTTTGAGGATCACCACCGGTTTCGCGGCTTTCGCATGCCGCAGGATGTCGAACAGGCGCCGGCCATCCTTGGCAGTTTCGATGTACAGGCCGATGACCTTCGTCTGCGGGTCGGCGATATAGAACTCGAGCAGGTCGGACGGCGTGACGTCAGCGCAGTTGCCGACGGTGACCAGCCCGGAAAACTTCAGGCCGCGCGACAGGCCGCGACGGATGATGTCGGTCCCGAGGCCGCCGCTCTGCGACACGATGCCGACGGGGCCTGTTTCCTTCGGTCCGATTTCAGTGAACGTCACGCGCCCGCGCGGCGTGTAAATGCCGAGACAATTGGGGCCGAGCAAACGCATGCCGCCGGCGCGCGCAGCATCGGCCAGTTCCGACTGCAGGTTTTTGCCCTCTTCGACTTCTCCAAATCCGCTGGACACCACCTGCGCGAAGCGCACGTGGCCTTTGGCCGCTGACAGCATCGCCGGAATCTGCGCGCCCGACACGGCGATGTAAGCGTAATCGACCGGCTTCGGTGTGTCGGCGAGGCTTTTATACGCCGTCAGGCCATCGATTTCGCTAGCTGCAGGATGGATTGGGTAAATATCGCCGGTGAAACCGAATTCGCGAATGCGGCGGATGAATACGTTGGGCAATGCATTGCCCTTGGTCGAAGCGCCGACCACGGCGACGGTTTGGGGCGCGAACAGCGGGGTGAATTCCTTCAGTATGCTCATGGCCTTAACCCAGGATAAAACGCGCGTCAACGGCGACGGCAGCGGTATCGGACACGATCAGCGGATTGATGTCGGCCTCGCTGATGTCTGCGGTGTGCTGCATCAGCAGACCATTGTCGCCGCCGACCTTGAGCAGGACATCGATGATGGCGTCCATGGATGCCGGTTTGGTCCCGCGCGCACCTTTCAGTATGGCTGCACCTTTCAATTCCGCGAGCATTTCCTCGGCGTCGATGCGCGCAATCGGGCACAGCCGGAACGACACGTCCTTGAGGATCTCGACGAAGATGCCGCCCAGTCCCACCATGACCAGCGGACCGAACTGCGGATCGCGCAGGCCGCCGATCACCAGTTCGTGGCCGGCCGGGGCCATTTCCTCGATCAGGAACCCGTCGATGCGCGCGCCCTTGATTTTGGGCGCTTCGAGCATGCCCGCTATGGCGGCCTTCACGTCAGCCACCGTTTGCAAATTGATCTTGACGCCACCGGCGTCACTTTTGTGCAGGATGTCGGGCGACATGACCTTGACGACCACCGGTGTTTTCAGCCCGTCCATAACAGCGTCGACTTCGGCCGCGCCCTTAGCCACACGCGACTGCGGCACAGAGATGCCGTGTGCGGCAAGCAACTCTTTGCCCGCGCTTTCGTCCAGCGCGCTGCGGCCCGCATTGCGCGCTGCCGTTACCGGATTCTCGTTCGCCTTGCTCATACTTTTCTGCCTGTGACTTCGCCGATGATGCCGGTATGCACCCGTCCTGCACGGAAAGGTTCCGAACGCAGGATGTTGATCACTGCCGGAATGTTGTTCTTCAGACCCTGGATCTCGAAGCCTTCGAGTGCATCAACGAGACGGTCGATCGCCGCGTCCCGCGTGGCACCGCGGACAATAACCTTGGCAATCATCGGATCGTAATGCGGCGTAACGTCACGGCCTTCGGCGTAGCCGGTGTCGACACGGATGCCCTCGCCCTGCGGTGGCCTGAATACCGTTAACTTTCCGGGTGACGGGAAGAAGTTCTTGGGGTCTTCGGCATACACCCGCGCCTGGATCGCATGGCCCCTGATTTCGGGTTTGCCGGGCAGGAT
>JAOUIN010000351.1 GCA_029883965.1 Betaproteobacteria bacterium | reverse complement strand
CGAGGAATACGGCAAATAACCGGGGAGGGGAATCAAAATGACCAGAAAAACCTGCATCACAATGCTGACGCTGTTCTGTGCCGTGGTTACGGCCGCAGCCCATGCCCAGAGTTTTCCGAGCCGGCCGATGCGGGTAATGGTGCCGCTGGCGGCGGGCGGCGGCATGGACACGGTGACGCGCAGTGTGGCGAACAGCCTTGCCGACGTGCTCGGGCAGAACGTCATTGTCGATAATCGTCCCGGGGCGGGCAGCCTGGTCACACTGGAAATTCTGGCCGAATCCGCGCCGGACGGCCATACGCTGGCGATGATCAGCGCCACCACGGTCATCTATCCGCTGCTGTACAAATCCCGTCTGGACGTCGTGCGTGACTTTGCGCCGGTGTCGCAGGTCACCGCGCAGGGCTATGTGCTGGTCGTGCATCCGTCGCTGCCGGCGAAATCGGCGCTCGAACTCGTGCAATACGCGAAGGCAAATCCGGGCAAGCTGAACTACAGCTCGTCCGGCGTCGGCAGTCCGATACACATGACCACGGAGCTGCTGCAGCTCGCCACCGGCACAAAAATGACCCATGTTCCGTACAAGGGCATGGGCGCTGCGTACACGGATCTGGTCGGTGGGCGCATCAACCTGTCATTTGCGACCATCATCTCGTCGCAGACTCATGTCAAAAGCGGGCGGTTGCGCGCGCTGGCCATTTCACAGGCCAAACGCGCGCCGGCGATGCCCGAGATCCCCACGCTTGCTGAAGCCGGTGTGCCAGGTGTCGTCGTGGTCAACTGGTACGGTCTCATCGCGCCGAAGGGTACGCCGGGGTCTGCGATCAGCCGGATCGCCGCCGAGACTGCCAAGGCGGTACACGCGCCGGTAATGATGAAACGCCTGATTGCTGACGGTTCCGACGGCGTGGGCAGCAGTCCTGCGGAGTTCGCCGCGCATATCCGCGGCGAGAGCGATCAATGGCGCCGCGTAATCAAGCAGGCGGGGATACGCGCGCAGTAAACGGTAAGGGCGTGCTGCGGGCCGAATGTAACCGGCGCAAAAAAACGGGGCCTGAGCGGCCCCGTTTTTTACCGGGCAATCCATCCGGTGTTCAGTTACTGTAACTCCCAAGTACCATTTTCCTACCCTTCTGCTCGTCGATACGGTTCAGGTATGTGAACGCCGCGCCTGTGCGCGGGCTGCCCAGAACGGTGTGCTCGACGAAATAAAGTTTGCCGGGCTCGGTTTCCAGCGTAATGGCGGCGCTCTGCTGGCCGAATCCCGCAATCCGGTGTTTGCCGGGCGCCACCTCCCAGCGGTGATAAGTGTTGTGATAGGTGGTGAGCGCCCCGGTGTCATCCAGCAACAGCGTGCCAAGTTCCCGTGAATCCATGTTTGCGCGCACGATGTAGATTGCCGCCTTGCCCGGTACGCTCTCGAATTTCTTCGCCTGTATGTCCTGCGGGGTCGGCGGCAGTTGTGCGCAGCCGGCAAGTAACAAAGCGATCAGCGTTGTTTGCCACAGATGTTTACGCATAAGACCTCCGGTATTCTGGCGCAGCCGGGACGGACCATTCCGTTTCGCGCCGCTGCCAACACAACGTCAACAATACACCCGTCGAGTTATTCCATGATGGTGGCGTAAAACATGTGGCCAACTGGCGGCTTGTCGCAGGCTGTGAAAATACCTAGCGAGTGGCATGCGAGATCGCGGCAAGGCTTATTAATAAATATCAATAAAATCAATTAGTTATGTTATAATATCGAGACGATCGAGTGCGCCGCGCGCGCACCGGCGTTTTTCCGTTGCTACAGGTGACCCGCCATGCTCCCATTGCTGTATCAGGGCCAGATTGCGCTGTTTGGATTGATCATCGTGGCACTGATCATCTCGTTGACGTTTCACGAGTTCGGTCATGCGTACACGGCGAGGCGATTCGGCGACGACACCGCCGAGCGCATGGGCCGCCTGACCCTGAATCCGGTCGCGCATATTGATCCGCTGGGATTGTTGATGGTGGTGCTGATCGGCTTCGGCTTCGCGAAACCGGTGCCGACCAACCCGCGCAACTACAACTCGATCTGGGCGCAGTTCATGGTCGCGGCTGCCGGGCCGATGGCCAACCTGCTGATCGCCGTGGTCGCATGGAACCTGTACCGCTATGGGGCGCAGGCCGGGTGGGAGGCCTTTCTCAATCCTGCGGCGAACACGTTTTTCAGCATTCTCGTCGGCATCAACCTGCTGCTGATGGTATTCAACCTGATCCCGCTGGGCCCGCTGGACGGGCATTACATCCTGCCGTACTTCCTGCCGCGGCCGCTGGCGCGGCGTTACGTGGCGCTGAATGACCGCTACGGCAGCTGGTTTTTTCTGGGGCTGGTGCTGCTGTCGGTGCTGGGCGTGCCGATATTCAGCGTGGTTTTCCGCTTTGCGATGAGCCTGCTGCCTTATATCACGCTGATCTGACCGGCTGACCGGTCACGGCGCGCAGCGCGCGCCGTTCATGCCAATTCGTCCGCGTCAGGCTTTCAGCGCCTTGCGCTCATCCAGGCCTTTGGCCTTGATCGCCGTCAGGATTTTTTCCGCTGTTGCCGGCAGCGAGTAAATGCGTACACCCACCGCGTCATGTATCGCATTGAGTATGGCCGCTGCAGTCGGCACGGAAGTCGGTTCGCCCACGCCTTTGGCACC
>JAOUIN010000352.1 GCA_029883965.1 Betaproteobacteria bacterium | reverse complement strand
GATTTAATTAATAATTTTTAATCGTCAGCGCTTGCGCCAGGTGGCGTGCGTCATGCCGGTCCATGCCCAGCACTGCGGTGCGGATGCGGTCGGCCTGCGGTTTTGATATGACCAGCGTGGCGTTGTCGTAAAACTTTTCCGTGATGTCCGCCGCTGACAATGCACGCTCGCCGGCACCGCGGTTGATTTTCTCCAAGTGCACCAGCTCACGTCCGTCGCGCGTGGTGATCACGACGCCACCTGAGAAATATTGCGGAAACGCGGAGTCCGGATCGGCTTCGTGGTGCACGCGCTGGGCCAGCGCAAGAATTCCGGCGTCGTTGAGCGCATCGTGCTCCAGTTCGGCGAAACCGAATTTGCCCCTGATCAGGCACGCGGCGACGACGAACTGCACGCTGAACTTGGCCATGTAGTCCGAGACCGGCCGCCGCCGCATGTCAACCGGCTCGGCGACATAGTGGAAGGTCTCCGGATGTAGCAGTGCGCGTATTTTCACGATGTCCTCCGGCCTGATGTTGTGCTTGCGGCGCAGTGCCAGCGCTGAATCGGCGCAGGCGTGCAGCAGATGGCAAATGGGGAATGGCTTGATCGCCACTTCGTTGATCAGCCATTCCTTGCCGAGATTGCGCGTCATCGCGCCCATGTCCACTTCGTTGAAGCGCGCGCCGGTGTGCGAGCGGAAGATGCCGTCAGTGCCTTCGTAGATTTTTTTCGTGCCGACAAAGCCGCCGCTGGCGAGGCTCGCCGCGGTAATGCCGCCGACGCCGGCCCAGCCCGGATGCATGCGTTTGTTCCAGGCGCCGTCGGCACGGTGTTCGGAGATTGCTGATGCGGTGCTGCCGGCGAGCCCCTGCGCCAGTTGCAGTCGCTCCGGGCTCAGGTTGAACAGTTTTCCGGCAGCCATGACACAACCGAAGTGGCCGGCTATGCCGGTGGTGTGAAATCCCTGGGTGTGCATGGTGCCTTTTGCCGCGACGCCCAGTCGCGTGGCCACCTCGACACCGAGGATGTAGGCCGTCAGCAGGTCTGCACCCGAAGCATTGCGGTTTTCGGCGACGCCCAGCGCGCACGGAAACGCGCTGGAACTCGGATGGACGATGGCGCCCGGATGGGTGTCGTCGTAGTCGAGGCCGTGAGCGAGGATGCCGTTGAGCAGAACCGCGTCACGCAACGGCAATTTGACGCTCATGCCGATCACGCTGCTGGCGCCGCCGTCGGCGATATTGAGCAGCCCCGCCAGCGCGTGCTGCGCGAAATCGCATCGTGTCGCAGCGAGGGCCGTTCCCGTCACGTCAAGTGCGTGCAGTTTTGCCCGCTCACGAATCGCTTCGGGGATCGATTCCGGTGTCAGGTCCGCTGCGAATGCGGCCAGTTGCTGTGAAATCGATGGCTGCGCTGCGGCCGGTGCGACATCCGGCGCAGCGGAGGCATTTTGAGTTTTCATGGGCACATTTTCCAAGAATGCGATGAACGGCAACTGTAGCAGCTTGCGCCTTGGCATAATGCGCAGGTTGCGAAATCCGGGGCGACGTGCCGGAATGCCTCCCGGAACATGTTTCAGATCATTTGACGGTGTTGTTCCTGGAAATCCGGTCAGATAGTGAAGATTCGGTTTGGAATGTGGGCGTCAAGCGCAGATATTAAATAAGGGATTGTTTTTAATAAGGAAACATCATGGAATGGTTGGCTGATCCGAACGCGTGGATTGCATTGGCAACACTGACGGCGCTGGAAATCGTGCTCGGCGTCGACAACATCATTTTCATCTCGATACTGTGCGGCCGCCTGCCTGAACATCAGCGCGCCCGCGCTCGCACCATAGGCTTAGTGTTTGCGATGCTGACGCGTATCGGCCTGCTTTTTACGCTGACCTGGCTGATGACTCTGACCGCGCCGCTTTTTTCTTTGTTCAGCCATGAGTTATCCGGCCGCGACATGATCCTGGTCGCCGGCGGACTGTTTCTGATCTGGAAAAGCGTGCATGAGATCCACAATTCGCTGGAAGGTCCGGCAGGCGATGGTGCAAACCCTGGGGTCGCGGTCGCTACTACGTTTGCCGCAGTGATTGCCCAGATCGCAGTGATCGACATTGTGTTTTCACTCGATTCGGTAATCACCGCAGTGGGCATGGTCGACGAACTGTCGATCATGGTGATCGCGATTGTCATTGCAGTGGGTGTCATGCTGTTTTCCGCAGGTCCGATCGGCGACTTTGTTGACCGTCATCCGACGATCAAGATGCTTGCGCTGTCGTTCCTGCTGCTTGTGGGTGTCGCGCTGATCGGCGAGGGCTGGGAACTGCATATACCCAAGGGCTATATCTATTTTGCGATGGCGTTTGCAGTGATGGTGGAGGTGCTTAACTTGCGGATGCGCGCAAGAACCAAGCCTGTTGAACTGCACAAACAACTGCCCTGACGGACAAGGCCGGTCAGGGACCCGACAGCGTGTTCAATGCTTCCGCGCTGCCGAACATGCGACGCGCGCTGTGCCCGACGCCGGGCACTTCGACCAGGCGCCAGTTAAACGCCCAGCCGCGGTCCTGTGCCAGTTGTTGCGCGGCGCGAAAGGCATTCCGGCCGCGGGTGTAACGGTTTTCACCCTGGCGTTCGGCACCGGGGCGCGTGTTGAGGTCGCGGCCGCGTTCGACGTCTGCAGTTCCGAGCAAGACGATC
>JAOUIN010000350.1 GCA_029883965.1 Betaproteobacteria bacterium | reverse complement strand
ATTGCCGCCTACCGCACGACGCGCAAGCGCGAGAAAATGCGCGACTACGTCAATACGCTGAGCGACCGGGAAATCGAGAATATCGCTGCATTTTACACGGTGCAGAAATCCCAGCCAGCGGAACAAGGCCAGGGTTTCGTCAAGGATCTTGCCGCGAAATGCGACCGTTGCCATGGCGCAGCCGCGGAAACCGACCTGGCGATTCCGAAGATCAACGGACAGGACAAGGATTATCTGGTGATGGCATTGCGAGCCTACCGCGACGACCGGCGCGAAGTATCCGCGATGCACCGCATGAGCCTGCCATACAGCGACTCGATCATCGAAAGCATTTCGCTCTACTACGCGAGCAAGCCGGCGAAATAACAACCGCTGACCTGAGGTTTGTTTTCGCGGACGCGCTAGCACGGGTGCTGCACGGCGGAATCCTGCAGCCGGCGATCAACCAACGCCGCCGGCATCACGCCGCAAGATCGCGGCCGGCACCTTTGCGAACCACATCTGGTACATCGACACCACCCACATGAAGGCAAATGACGCTCCCATCGCCGCGCCGCCCGCCATCACCAGGTACGCAAACGGGTGATAGAGCTTGGTGAAATACCAGGAACTGACATCAGCCACGATGGCAACGAAAGGCACAGCAATCACGACGCATTTGAACCAGACGGGTCGCACGTAGGCATGGCTGAATATGGTGCCCACCAGGAAAAAGATGAAGGAAATACCGAACAGGTGAATGTGTGAGACGCGCACCAGCGTGGAAATGCTGGCGCCGGTATCCTGCTCTGTCACTTTTTTGAGGTTGTCGTAGCCGCTCAGATTCGCCAGGTGCGGATTGCTGCCGTCATGACAGCTGACGCAGCGTTTGTCGATCGTCGGCCTGATCGACTTTTCGTAAGTCGCCTGGTCAGCGCCCGCCTGTACCCACGCAACCATGGGATTGATCTCGTCGGCCGGCAGCATGCTCCGCATCGATCCGCTCAAGGCCGATTCAAGACGTGAACCCTTGCCGGTGCCACTGTAGGCGATAACAATGTCTTCATACGACAACCCCGCTTTGCCATCCTTGCCGCCCTGACTGACAAACACGTAGGTCAACGCGAACACATAAGCCAAACCCAGTACGAGGAGCACTGCCGTGTACAGCACGCGCAAGCTGTAAGGCAGCTCCGAAAAATGATGGTACAGCCGGTGTACGGGCGCTTCAGTCATGATCGGTTCCCCTGGTTTCCTGGTCTCTGAAGATCTGGCATTGCCTAAGCATCGACTCGGGCCGCGGCGCATCTCCGGGCAACAAATACAAATTTCCCACCTGTTTTACCTGGCTGGCGACGGCACGTACACGACGGCGCGTGCCCGCTGGCGCGCGTAATAGTAGGCTAACCCTTCGATGTCGGCATCGCTGAGCGTACTGGTCATTGCTGCCATCACTGAACCCTTGCGCTCGCCGTCCCGATAGGAACGCAGAGCCTTATCAAGATAGTCGGCGCGTTGCGCCGCCAGTGCCGGCACGCGCACGTCAATGCTATTGCCATTGATGCCATGACAACGGTCGCAGCGCGCGGCCCATTCGGCAGTCGTCATCGGCCGCGCAGCCTTGGGCGCGCGCGGGGCCTGCGCAGCATAAAAAGCCGCCAGGTTTTCAATCGCCTTGTCGTCCAAACCGGCGACGGCATTCTTCATGGTACCTTCAGTGCGCGAGCCGTTCTTGTACGCCAGCATCGTGTTCACCAGATACTGCGCATCCTGACCGGCGATGCTGGGATTGGCCGGGTTCGTGCTGACGCCGGTTTCACCATGGCATCCGGCACACGCCGCCGCTGCAACCTTGCCGGCGGCCTGGTCGCCTTTAACCGGCGTCTGCGCTTTGGCAGGCTGCTCCAGCGCATAGTAGAGCGCGATGCTGTTCATATCGCTGTCGGTCAGCGGCGCGACCAGCGCTTTCATCGTGTCGTCCTTGCGCTGGCCATTGGTATAAGCCTTCATCGCCGTCACCAGATACTTCGGGTCCATGCCGACGAGGCTCGGCATTCCGGGTATTTTGCTGACGCCGCCGTCGCCGTGGCAACCGGCGCAGGCTGCCGCCGCCGCCTTGCCGGCCGCAACCGGATCAGACCGTGGTGGCGCCGCTTTGACTGTCGCGGCCAGCGGCGGCGCAGGCTCGAGACTGCCATAGTACGCGGCGACCTTGAACAGCGCATCATCGCTGAGGAACTTGATGGCCGACTGCATGCCTTCGTCGCGCCGCACACCTGTCTGGTAGGCCTTCAATTTCGTATAAAGATACGCCGGACGCTGACCGGCGATATGCGGTGTTCCCTTGGTCGTGCTGATGCCGTTTGCGCCGTGGCAACGCGAGCAGGTATTGGCGACGCTTTTGCCCTCGCCAATCTCCTGCACCGTGGCATAGACCGCACGCAGATCAGCATTGTCCGGCTTGGCGCCGGCCGGTTGTGCTGCTATGCCGCTGGCACAATACAGAATCGGCGCGGCCGACATCAGTGCTATTGCAGCAAGCCACTTACCAGACTTCATTACCGCCTTTCCTAACCGTAAGCAAAAATAAAAATCCGTACGGCTTACTTAGCGCCAAGCCAACTCGTCGCGCAAGCCACACGGCAAATACCTCTCACTCACCACACTGACCAGCCCACCGTCACCGGTATCACCACAAACATC
>JAOUIN010000349.1 GCA_029883965.1 Betaproteobacteria bacterium | reverse complement strand
CGCTGGCGAGGCGTGCGTGATGAGCGAAGCTGAATCTGGAGGCGTATCGCACGAGGCACGGGCCGCGCAGGAGTGGCGGCGTATTGCGCGCATGCGCGACGAGGATGTGTCGCTGGCGGAAGGTGCGCTGTGGATCGCTGCGGAGGAATATCCGGGGCTCGTCGTGGACGAGCATCTGGCGCGTCTGCATGAAATGGCGGCGCGACTGCGCGGAAGGCTTCGGCCGGATGTCGCAACCGCCGAGAAACTGATGGCGCTGAATCACTATCTTTTCGATGAACTCGGATTCAGCGGCAATACCGACGATTATTACGATCCGCGCAACAGCTACCTCAATGAGGTGCTCGAGCGCCGTCTGGGCATACCGATTACGCTGGGGGTGGTGTACATCGAGATCGGCCGGCGCATCGGCATCGGGCTGCACGGGGTATCGTTCCCGGGACATTTTCTGGTGAAATGCGCGTTGCGCGACGGTGTAGTGGTGCTCGATCCGTACAGCCGCGGCGTATCGTTGGGTGTCGATGAACTGCAGCAGCGGCTGCGCGCGGCCGGCAGTGACGGTGATGTCGATGAAGCAATACTCGCGCATCTGCTGAGCGCCGCCTCAAACAAAGAGGTGCTGGCGCGCATGTTGCGCAATCTCAAGGGCGTGTATGCCCGCCAGTGTGACTGGCTGCGGGCATTGTCTTCAAGCGAGAGGCTGATTGCGCTGACCCCGGACGATGCCGGCGAGGAATACCGCGACCGCGGCGGAATTTACCTGAAGCTTGAATGTTTTCGCGCAGCACTTGGCGATTTCGGTACCTATCTGAAACAGTGTCCGGGGGCTCCTGACGCCGAAAACGTACGCACCCAGGTCGCGGAGCTCTCTGCCCGCGTGGCGCTGCTGAATTGAGCCTTTGATGACGCAACCGCGATGCATCGTGCGCGAGGCCGTGCGCGGTGCGCGGCGCGTGCCGCTGCTGTTCGTGCACGGAGCGTTTACCGGAGCCTGGTGCTGGGATGAGCACTTTTTGCCGTACTTCGCCGCGCGTGGCCATGACGCGTGGGCGGTGGATTTGCGCGGCCATGGTGACGATGCTGCGCCGGTGGAACTGGCCTCCATCGAGGATTATGTGGCGGACCTGCTGCTGGCGATCGAACAAATCGGCGAGCCGCCGGTGATTGTCGGTCATTCCATGGGCGCGATCGTGGTGCAGCGCGCATTGCACCGTGCGGCGGTTCGGGCGGTGGCATTGCTGGCACCGGTACCGCTGCAGGGTATGCTTGGCAGCAGTTTCGAACTTGCCGCAAAAAATCCAGAAATGTTTATTGAAATCAATAAGTTACAGATCGGCAGCACTATGCCGACTTCGCTGGGCCTGTTGCGCGACGCATTGTTTTCGCCGCAACTGCCCGTGGCCGATGTAAACCGCTATCTGCGGCGCATGCGCCACGAATCGCAGCGCGCGCTGTTCGACCTGTCATGGCCGCAGCATTTCTGGATTGAGCGCGCGAAAGTCCCCTTGCAGGTATTTGGCGCACAGCATGATGTTTTCTTTCCGCCGCCCGCGATCGAGGAAACGGCGCGTCTGCACGGTGTGGCCGCTGAGATCATTCCGGATATTGCCCACGTGATGATGCTGGACGCCAATTGGGCGCAGGCAGCGGATCGCCTGGCTGTTTGGGTGCAATCGCAGTAGCAGTGATAACGCCTGCAGGTTGTGGCCGCCCGGGCGGGTCTGGCGGGGCGCAGCAGATGTCAACGCCTCGATGTCGGGGCGTTACACGCGCACAACCATAAAACGCGAAGGGTGCTGCTAGCGCGGTACAGACAGCCAGACGCGCAACTTCGGTGAATCGACAACTGCTTCCGGTTCAGCGGCTGAATTTTTTGCCGTTTCCGGATCTGCTGACGCAGGCAGCATAGACATTGCTACAGCGGGCGCGGACGGCGGCTCGCTTTGCGCCGGCACAGGACTGTCTTCGGTCGCGGGTCCGGCGGAGCGCAGATTGACGCCGTGCGCAGCAGCGACATCGCCCGCATCCCCCGGCGAGGCATCGACCGAATCAAATTTTTCCCGCGGCGGATTGCCGTCGTAGATCAGATTGCGGCGCCGCTGCAGATAAGCATCGCGCACAAACGCATAGTCGTCGAGTGCGGCAATCCCGAGCAGGCGGCTGGCATCCAGCAATTCAGAGCGGCGTGAAACGACATTCAGGCCCCAGACCGCATTGCGGGTACTCGTCGGTTTGATATAGGTCTCTGGATTTGTATATACGTCGACAAAGCGACCAACGGCGTCGCGCAATGTACTGGGCCCGAGCAGCGGTAACACCAGATAAGCTCCGTTGCCGACCCCCCAATAACCCAGTGTCTGGCCTAAATCCTCGTCATGTTTTTCCAGGCCCGCTACTGAGGCTATATCGAACAACCCGAACAGGCCCGCGGTCGTATTGATCACCACCCGCCCGGTGTCGGACAGCGCCTGTGAGAATTTGCCCTGAAGAAGATTGTTTAGGGCTACGACGACGTCGTACATATTTGCAAATACGTTGCTGACGCCCGTTCGAGCAACCGGCGGTATTACGCCTTTGTAGACTTCAGCGAGCGGTTTCACCAGCACGGTGTCAAGACCGTCGTTGAAGGTGTAGATGCCGCGATTAAGCGGCTCCAGCGGATCGCCCGGTGTGCCGGTACTGGC
>JAOUIN010000065.1 GCA_029883965.1 Betaproteobacteria bacterium | reverse complement strand
GCTCACGCTGAGCACCGCGGTTGTGCCGCGCATTTCGAGGCGGATCTCCACGGCCGATCCGTCCGCGGCGAAATCCACGGCATTGGCCACCAGCTTGTCGAGCATCTGCGCAAAAAGATCCGGTGCGCCGTTGATCATCACCGGATGTCGCGGCAATTTCAGGTCGAAGCGGGTAGCGGGGTAGGCCGTGGCATAGCCTGCGACGCATCCAGCCACCACCGCAGTGGCATCGTAGCGTTCGCGTTCGCCGGTGCGCACCGCCTGTTCAAGCCTCGAGGCTTCGGCCATGCGCGTGAGTACGGTATCGAGCCGCTGCAATCCGCCTTCGGCGCGATCGACGTAGACCGTGGCGTCCTCCGGCAGTTTTTTCATGCGCAGGTTGTCCAGTGACGAGCGCACCACGGCGATCGGTGTGCGCAATTCATGTGCGAGCCGCCGCGCGAGATCCTCGAGATAGGCGTTGTAGTCGGCGAGCCGCGTCAGTGCCAGCGAGAAACTGCGTGACAGGTCGCCGATCTCGTCGCGGGCATCGCCACCGGTGACCAGCGCGCGCACGTGTCCGCGTGAATCAATGGCCCGTTCCGCTTCGTCACGAAGCCGCCGCAGGCGGATGGAGATGCGCGACGCGAACACCAGCAGCACCAGCGCCGCAGCGCCGAAAGCGATCAGAGTGACCGCGATCAGGCGTTCAATCGCGCGGTCGCGGAATGATACGGCTGCAGCGGTGCTTTCCTCGACGACCGTTGCGCCGACCACCGTCTCTCCGACCCACACCGGATGCGTCGCCGTGACGATGGGTGCGCTGCCGCCGGGTCCCGGCCGGCGTTTTATACTCGGTGCGCCATCGAGCGCACGCTCGACCTCGCGGCCGCCGAAGACCACATCATTGGGTATGAATTCTTCTGCCGGCAGATCCGGCGCGTCCAGCCATCGCGCGAGCAACGGACGCAATGCTGCTCTTACCGTACGCTCGACGATGCCGAACGTGGCGTCGTCGCTGCTGACCTGTGCGCCGTCGCTGATATCCCCGGCGACGGCAATCAGTTGCAGGCGGTTGTCGATCATCCAGATGCGCAGACCGGCGCGCGCAATGCCGGTGACCAGTGCGCGAACTTCGGCGCGTGCCGCTTCGCCGTCGGGCGATTCTTCGCGCAGCGTGGCCAGGCGCGGCCGGTCGTGCAGTGCGGCGGCAACCGCGCGCGCTGCCGCCATCAGCTGGCGTTCCTGCTGTTCGCGCAGCAGCTGCTCCGTCGCCTTTATGTACGAATAACCGGCCCACGGGATGATCAGCAGTATCAGCGCGACCAGCACCAGCCTGCCGCGCAGTCCGATACGCGGCAATTTGTGCATCAGGTGTCCGCTTTCCACCGGTAGCCCATGCCGTACACGGTATCGATGCGATCGAAGCCGGCATCAATGGCGACGAACTTTCGGCGCATGCGCTTGATGTGCGAGGTGATGGTGCTGTCGTCGACGACGATGTGCGCTTCGGTCATCAGCTGTTCGCGGTTCTTGACGTGGCCGGGGAAGCGGGCAAGGGCGTGCACCAGCCAGAATTCGGTCAGCGTCAGGTCAACCGGCTTGTCATTCCACGTTACTGCGAAACGTTTCAGATCCATCAGCAGCGCCCCGCGCGCGAGCACATCCTCGCCGGAGGCAGCAGCGCTACCGAGCTCGGCGCGACGGAACAGAGCGGCGATGCGCGCCAGCAGGTGGGGCAGGCTGACAGTCTTGGTGACATAGTCGTCGGCGCCCAGCCGCAGGCCCGACACCATGTCGAACTCGTTGTCGCGCGCGGTCAGGAAAATGATCGGCAGTGTTGCCGACTGGCTGCGCAGTTTGCGGCAGATCTCGAAACCCGCATCGGGTTCTCCGGCCAGACCGATGTCGAGCAGCACCAGGTCTGGCAGACGCGCCTGCAGCGCTGCCATTGCCGACTTGCGGTCGGCATGCAGTTCTACGGCGTAGCCGTGCGCCTTCAGCGCGTCGGCGTAGTTCGCCCCGATTGCGGGATCATCTTCGATGATGGCGATGCTGTAAGGCACGGCGGTTCTGGTCGGGCGTGGTCTGTATTGCGCCGACTATACCGCAGGCCCCGGACCGCGGCAGTCATTGCCCGCGGTTTGCCACAATTCATCCGTGCTTTGCCATCACGCCGCCCGCGCGCCGCCACCGGCGATTGCTGAAATGTCGTTGCCCGCCCGGGGCACATTTCACAGGAGAGCGCACATGAATCCATCCCCGAACGCAACATTGACCCGAACCGTACTCACGAACCGCCAGATCGCGCGGGACTTCTGCATCCTGTTTGCGCGCGCCGTCATCGCAGGCGTGCTGATCGGCCTGGTCTGCGTGGCGTCCGTCGCGCTGCTGGCCGCAGGCGGTGCCTGAGCATGCAGGGCGCTGCGGGCCGGTGGCTGGGGCATAGCGTGAGCAGACCCATGGTTTCCTCCCCGACTTCACGACGTGGTACCGCGCAGGCGGTACCGGTCCCCAGCTTCTGGCCCACAGCGCCTTGGCAGACAAACATGACGGTTCTGCAATCGAATAAATAAAAGGGAAAAAATGCTCCGACGCCTCATCGCCATCGGTTTCATCTACCTCTGCACCGCCATCGCCTGGTGGATTCTGGCCGGCGTCACCAGCAGCCGCACCCACCAGGCTGATCAGGGCCTGCGCAGCCGAGTGGTGCAACTGTGGGGCGCGCCGCAAAGCCAGCAGCCGCCGGCGGTGAAGGTGGTGCGGCACGACACCTCGCAGGTCGAAACCGAAGTCAACGGCGTCAGGACGCGAAAGACCGTCAGCAGGCGCGTCACCGAACCTGTCGCACTGGATTCCAGTGACGTGCGTGCGGCACTGGGGCTGGAACACAGGCAGAAAGGTTTGTTGTGGTACTCCACCTACAAGGTGCGCTTCGATGCCGCGTACACGCTGACCAATCCACACCGCGAACGCCAGGTCGTCGAAATCGCCCTGCCGTTCCCGGCGCAGAAGGCGGTGTTCGACGATCTGCGTTTCGAGATCGACGGCAAACCGTGGCTGCAGCCGCCGACTGCCAAAGACGGCCGCATTACCGGCACTGTCGAGCTGGCACCCGAGGAGCGCGTGACACTGCGCACCGGGTACCGCAGCCAGGGCCTCGGCCGCTGGACCTACGCCTTCGGCAGCGGCGTCTCGGAGGTGCGCAATTTCCGGCTGGCGATTACCACGGATTTCCGTGACATCGATTTTCCTGAAGACGGCATGTCACCGACCCGCAAGGAATTTGCCGATGGCGGCTGGCACCTGGTGTGGGAGTTCCGCCGGCTGGTCGCCGGAGTCAACATCGCGCTGGTGATGCCGGAGAAACTGCAGCCGGGACCATTGGCCGCGGAGATCGCCGCGTTCGCGCCGGTGTCGCTGTTCTTTTTCTTCGTCGTGCTGCTCGCCATCGGCATCGTCAGAAACATCGAGCTGCACCCCATGCATTTCTTCTTCCTCGCCGCCACGTTTTTCTCCTTCCACCTGCTGTTTGCGTACATGGCCGACCAGGTCAGCATCCATGTCGCATTCGGCACGGCCACGGTGACTTCGCTGTTCCTGACTGTCTCCTATCTTCGCGCGGCGATCGGCGGCCGCTACGCATATCTCGCTGCAGGAACAGCGCAGTTGCTTTATCTGGTGTTGTTTTCGTACGCGTTTTTCTTCAAGGGCCTGACCGGGCTGGCGGTGACCGCAGGCGCGATCGTCACGCTGTTCGTGCTGATGCAGCTGACGGCGCCGGTGAACTGGCGGGCGGTGTTTGCGAGGGTTGATCACGAAAAATTCGCAGGCAAGCCGTTGCCGACCTGAAAGGAGGTGATGATCTGCAGTGACACGGGGTCGCCGGGGCGTTGGCGGCCCCGTGTTATTACTTAATAAATATATTTAAAATCAATAAGTTATAACATATCTCGCCGCAAGGTAAGAGCGGCCGATGCGACAGCGAAGAGCAATCGCATGGCAGCACCTTCCAGAAAGATTTCCTTGCGGCGCATCCGGCCTGCGAAAACCGTCAGGATTCCAGCGGCAAGCGCACCGGCTTGCCGTCCTTCGCCGAGCGTTCGATCGCAATTGTGGTTTCCAGATTGATGCGTGCCTGTTCCGGAGTGGTGTGGACTGTCGGATGACCCGTGACCAGATGATCGAGCCACGCACGGGTTTCGTTGCCCAGCGGCCCCCAGAAGTCACCCACCGCCCAGTCGCCCGCGGTGTTGCTGCCGAGGAAGGCCATATTCACCGCATGATCGGGCACGTAGGCGTGGGGGATGCCCTTGTCCGAGTAGAGCACGTGGTCCATGTGGTCGTCATCGATGATCATGGTGCCTTCGGTGCCGAGCAGTTCAACGCGGTCGGACTGACCCATGGTCGGGTATTTCGCCGGCAGCGCGTAGCTGACGCCGAAGTTGACCACCGCGCCGTCGGCAAAGGTGACGATGGCCCAGGTCACGTCGTCGGCACTGTAGCCGGCGTCGCGAAAAATGCCTTTCTGGCCGCGCGCGACGACTTCTACCGGCGGGTTGCCTTCGAGGAACCAGCACATCAGGTCGACGTAATAGGTCAGCACGTCCAGCACCGGCGTGGCATGCGGGTCACGCTTCAGGATCGCAAACGCCTGTGCGCGCGAGTTGTAGACGCGCGCGAGGCCGCCCGTGACGCGGCCCAGCCGCCCCTGGATCATCTGTTCCTTGGCGCGCAGGAAACATTCCTTGTACCTGCGGCTGTAGCCGACCCGGAGCTTGCCGTTGGTGGCTTTCAGCGTGGCGAGGATGTCTTCGGCGTCGCCCAGCGCCAGCGCGATGGGCTTCTCGACCAGCACCGGCTTGCCCAGTTCCAGCGCGCGCTTGATCGGGGCTGCATGTTCGCCTTCAGGTGTGGACACGAACACCGCATTCACTTCGGCGCGTTCGATCATCTCATTGTTGTTGCCGGAGTAGACATCTGCTCCGGTGGTCTCTGCCAGCGCTTTGGCGCGGGCGGGATCCTTGTCGGCAATTGCCAGAAAACCGACGGACGGATGTTTGGCGGCGAGTCGCGCGCGTAAGGTGCCGATGCGGCCGGCGCCGATGACGGCGACGCCCAGTGACTTGTTTTTTTTCAATGCAGTTCCTCCACGGCGGGACGCCGGTGTTATCAAAAGCCGGATACCCAGATGGTGCAGCCGACGCTGTTATTTTAGACCAGGCTTTATGTTGCCTGGCCGGCTGCTTCTGCTTTCATTTCCTCGATGGCTTCCAGCATGCAGGTAACGCCATAAGTCAGCACCTTTGCGCCGCAGGGATTGACGCACACCATCAGCGCTTCGGCAATCTCTTCGGGAGTGAGGCCAAGCTTCAGGGCTTTCTTGATGTGCTGTCTGAGGTGGGGCTGGTTGGGAGGGTTGGACATTTCAACCGCCAGTGCGATGATGTGGAACAGTTCGTGCATCTTCTCGTCGAACTTGCGGGGTTTGACGCGGATGACTTCGTCAAGCTCCAGCAGGACCTTCACGTAGTCGGGGAATGTTTCCGCGATATAGGCATGGGCGGGGTAGCGTTTCCCGCGCCGGCTGGCCATCTGGTCAGCAAGACTTTGCGCGGCGGACTGGTCGTGAGGGTCCGGCATAACTGAGTTCTCCGGTGATCTAAGGGTGTTCTTGCGACTGCAACTTTAACGTACTGAATCTGCCGCAGTTGACGCCGCCTCTGCCGCGCGGAGTCTCAGTAGACGCGGTGTGCGATGGTGCCGCCGTTCAGTACATTCTGGACGTTTTCCCACGATACCTTGAACAGAAATGCCGCCGATTGCCGGGTAACGCCCGCCACATGCGGCGTCAACAGCAGCCGCGAGGCGACTTCGCCTTTGAGTTGCAGCAGCGGATTGTCCGCAGTAGCAGGTTCGATGCTGTAAACGTCGACTGCGGCACCGGCGATGCGGTTGTCGGTCAGTGCCTGTGCCAGAGCGGTCTCATCGACCACGCCGCCGCGCGCAGCGTTGATCAGCACGGCTTCAGGTTTCATCAGCGCCAGTTGTTTGGCGCCGATCAGGTTTTGCGTCTGGGGAATCAGCGGTACATGCAGCGTCACTACATCAGACACTTGGAGCAGATCATCCAGCGCCATGGCTTTGGCGTTCATGGCATCCGCTGCGGTCTTGTCACGCAGTGCCGGATCGAAATAAACGATCTTGCCGCCGATGCGATGGAAGGCCTGCGCCACCGCCATGCCGATCACGCCCATGCCGACCACACCGACCGTGGCGCCATCGATGCCGGCAAGGTTGGCCGCCATCATCTGATTGCGGAAGGCGACGTAGTTGCCCTTCTTGATCTCGGCATCGGACCACGCAAAGCGGCGCAGCAATACCGACGCACACGCGGTGGTGTATTCGGCGAGCGCGGTATTGCTGCCGCCGGGTACGTTGGCGACCGGGATGCCGAGCTTTTTCAGCGCTCCTTCGTCGAGGCGGTCAACACCGGCGCCGGTGATCTGCACGACTTTCAGCGACGTACCTTTGAATAACGCCGCCGGCAGTTTGGGGCCGACCGCGGGCATTACTACTGCGCGGGCTTCCTGCAGCAGGGCGGGCAGGTCGGCATCGTCGGGTTTGCAGTAGGCGATTTTCAGCGATGCAGGCGGGTTGACACCGACGCGGGTGAAATCAGCTTCGGGGCGGAGACAGATGACGTCAATGTTCATTATTGGGTAACTGGTAATTGGTGATTGGTAATTAGGTGATTAGGTGATTAGGTGATTGGTGAAAAATCCGGTTTGCTAATTACCAGTTACCTAATCACCATTCACGGTTCCTGCGTGCGTTTCGAAATATCCGCCACCGGGAAAAAACACAGCAGCACCAGCGGCTCGGTGCCGGTGTTGCGCGTGGCGTGCTTCTCGCCGGACGGAATCAGGATGGTGTCGCCGGCCTTCAGCGGGTGGTTGCCGCTGTCAGATTCGGTGTAACCCTCGCCGGACATCACGTAGATGCATTCTTCGAAACCCTGGTGGAAATGCCGGCCGCGCGGTGTGTCACCGGGTTGTGCCGGCGGGATTTCGACCATGCGCAGCGTGACCGCCTGCGAGCCTTTTTCGCCGGACACAATTTCCAGCGACTTGCGGCCGGGCAGCCCCATACTTTTGGCTTCGGCTTGTGTGAGGACTGTGGCCATGGCTCGCTCCGTGGTCAGCCGGCGATTTTCAGATGCTTGATTTCCGCCGTGCCGCCCTGTGCTTCGTCGAGCAGCGCGAAGATCTCACCGCATTCCTTGGCGATCGCATCGGCGATGTCGTTGAGCATTTTCAGGCCCTTGGCCGCGGTCGCGTGTTCGGGCGCACCGTACCAGCCGGTGGCGGCGATAGTCTTGATGTCGCGCAGCACCGGCTGATAACTGCGGGTGCGACGCAGGCGATCCCACTTGCGGCCGTGTGTATGGTCCGAGGAATATTCAATGCGGTCGAGGTGCACCAGCTCCGGCTGGTAGGCGAGCACCGCCAGCGCTTCGATCTCGCCGCCGTGGGTGAGGCCGCCGCAGTCGTGGCCGTAGAGTTCGGCAGCGACATAGCAGGCCTGCACCACAATGACACTCATGCCGACTTCGCGGTGCAGTTTTTCGGAGGCGATGGCCAGCGACGGAATGTTGCCTTCATGCCAGTTGAGGATCAGCAGCCGCTTCGCACCGTGTTTTGCGGTGGATTCGCAGGTCTCGACGACGACGCGCTGGTAGGTCTCGGGCGACAGCGTGATCGTGCCTTCGAAGGGCATGTGCATCGGTGTCACACCCAGTGGGCCTCCGGGCAGTACCAGTCCATCCATGCGTTCGGCCACGGCATGCCCGATAACGTTCGCAGCATAGATGTCAGTGCCGGTAGGCAGGTGCGGCCCGTGCTGCTCGACACTGCCCGCGGGCAGGATCACCAGCGGGTTTTTCTTGAACTGCGCGGCGATCTCGGGCTGGGTGAGATCAATGAAATAGCGGGTTGCAGGTTTTGACATGGTGAGCCTCGTTATGCTGCGCGTTTGGACTCATTTTTTGCGCGCGCGTCGTTCATCACTTCCTCGATGCTGACGCAGGCGCCCTTGCGGTCTATGGATTTCAGCGCGGCGTTGGTCAGCGCCACCGCGACGTTGCCGTTGTGCGCCGTGAGTTCATTCTGCTTGCCCGACACGCAGCTGCCGGCAAAGGCCTCGAGTTCGGCACGGAACATGTCGCTTTCCGGCAATTTGATGTCTTCGCGCTTGCCCCAGCCGTCCTTGCCGCGCTGGATGTAGAGCACGGAATTCTTATGCAGCAGATGCGGCGTGTCCCAGGTGCCGAAATCGATTTCGTAGTGCATCAGGCCCTTGGAGCCGAACACGCGTACCGAGAAAATTCCGGGTGAGGTCCAGCACGAGCCGACGTAGCCGAGCTTGCCGTCCTTGAAGCGTACCAGCGACATCGACTGGTCATCGACTTCGGCGCCCACGGGTGAGAGCTTGGAAGCCATCGACGACACTTCCTGCGGCTCACCGCCAAGCATGTGCAATACGTCAAATTGATGGATTGCCAGTTGCGACAGCGGGCCGCCGGGGGCGCGGTCCTTGTACCAGCGCCAGGTCTGCGGTGTGAGTTCCAGCGCGCGCTCGTTGGAGAAATTCGCCTCCATGAAGGCGACCCGACCGAGTTCGCCGGCGTCAATCTTCTCCTTGATGATGCGGATGCCGGCCATCAGCCGCGCGCTGTGGCCGACGGTCACGGTGATGTTGTGCTGCTTTTCCAGCGCGGCAATCTTGAGCCCGTCTTCCAGTGTCTGCGAAATCGGCTTTTCGGTATAAACATGTTTGCCGGCCTTGGCCACCAGTTCCGCCATCGGCAGGTGCTGTTCGTTGGGAACCGTAAGCACGACACCTTTGATTTCGGGGTTGGACAGCATGGCCTGCATGTCGGGCACCGACGGTACGCCCATTTCCCTGGCGAAGGCGTCGCGTTTTTCCTGCGAACGGCTGTAGCCGGCGACGATCTGCACCTTGTCGGATTGCTTTGCGGCGCGGGTCAGGACCTTGGCCCAGCGGCCGAGGCCGACGATGCCGACTTTGACGGGGGTACTCATGACTGCATGCTCCTCAGATTATTGGATTCGTACCGGGACCAGAAATCCGCGGCAGGGGTGACACTGTAAAACCCTTGCCGAATCGGTCGTTGCGTAATATCGTATTACGGTATTACGATCTGGGTCAACCAAGGGCAGCGACCTGACCATGATTAATCCGAAAGTTGATGAAATTCAGAGGCTTGCAGCGCCGCTGCGATTGCAGGTGCTCGATGGCCTGCGCCGCGCGATCATCGACGGGCGGCTGGCACCCGGTGCGCGACTGACCGAACGCGAGCTGACCGAGATGATGAACGTGTCGCGCACGGTGATCCGCGAAGCGCTGCGCCAGCTCGAAACCGAAGGCCTGATCGCCAACGTGCCCAACAAAGGACCGGTGGTGCGCGCGCTGTCGCTGGACGAAGCCAGGGATCTGTATACCATCCGCGCCGTGCTCGAAGGTCTGGCCGCGCGGCTGTTCGTGCAGAACGCGGATGACGCGGAACTGAAGCACCTGGCGCAGGCGCTGGATGTGGTTGCAGGTGCCTACGAACGCGGTGACGCGCAGGAAGTGCTGGAAACCAAGAACCGGTTTTACGATGTGCTGTTTGAAGGCGCGGGCAGCGAGACCTTGTCGTCGATGCTGGGCACGCTGCATGCGCGTATCTGGCGCTGGCGCGCGCTCGGGCTGTCACATCCGCAGCGTTCCGCCAGCCGGTCGAAGACAAGCGTCAAGGGCCTGCGCGCAATGCTTGCGGCGATCCGCAAGCGCGACGCGGATGCTGCGGAAAGCCTGACCCGCGCAGAGGCGCAAAGCGCGGCGGCTGAAGTCATCCGTCTGATCGAACTAGGTAACGCGCCGCAGCCGCAGTGACCGTGCAGCAATGATTCCGCTCACGGCACTGGAGGCCGGCTACTGTGTGCTGGTGCTGGTTGCCAGTTACGCGCTGCGCGGCAGCACCGGCTTTGGCGGATTCGCGGCGATGCCGCTGCTGGCGCTGGTCATACCGATGAAGCTGCTGGTACCGGTGTGGACGCTGCTGACGATTACATCGTCCGCCACGCTGTTCGGCAAGGATCGGCGCCATGTGTCGCTGCGGCACATACTCGGCATCCTGCCGGCCTGCGTGCTGGGCATCGCGCTGGGGCTGTATCTGTTCAAGGTGCTGGACCAGGTGTGGCTCGCGCGCGGCCTGGGGGCGCTGGTCAGCGGATACGGGCTGTACGCGTTGTGGCAGACGCGCAGTGCTGCGCCGCTCAATCCGCCGCGTGGTGTGGCGACTGCAGCGAGTTTTCTCGCCGGCGCCGTGGGCACGATATTCGGCACCATGGCGAGCATTTTTTTTGCGATCCACCTCGATGCGATTCGCATTACCAAGGAGCAGTTCCGCGGCACGCTGTCGGCGATGATGATGACGCTGGCGGTGATACGCGGTGCGGGGTATTTCGCGGTCGGCGAGTTCGGGCGCGAATCGCTGTTGCTGTTTGCTGCGGCCTTGCCGTTCATGCTGCT
>JAOUIN010000348.1 GCA_029883965.1 Betaproteobacteria bacterium | reverse complement strand
CCACCGCGGTGATGCCGCCGAGTGCGATCCAGATCAGCACGAACAGCACGGCGCCGACGATGGCGATGGTGGTGTACTGCCGATTGAGATAAGCCTTGGCGCCGGCCTGAATGGCCGCAGCGATTTCGCGCATGCGGTCGTTGCCGGTGGGTTGCGCGACGATCCAGCGGATCGACAGGCCGCCATAGACGAGCGCGGCGATGGCGCAGACCAGCGCAAAGATCAAACCATTGGTCATGATTACTCCTAACTTATTGATTTCATTGAGTTATTTTTGCCGGCATGAATCCGGAGCCGGGCTAGGGTGCCTTTATTTCGGGTCGAGCGCAAGGTCTGTCTGGCTTTAAATGCGGCCTTGACCCGTTGAAGAGGCTTCGCATTATAAAACCCGGCGACCCCGGTTTCCACCTTCCGCAGTCCGCCGGATCCGGTTTCAGGGGTTTTCCCGGAATGTGGACTTCAGCTTTGGTCGCACCCGTCGGAGTTTGAGAGATGCGTGTACCGGCAGACCGTCTGCGAACGGCGGCCAGGCTTCGCCGCGGATCAAAGGTGTGAAATAGCCTCGCGCATGCGCGGTCAGACGCCAGCCGTCGGCCGTCAGGAAGCGGCGCGGCAGGCGCTTCTCACGATTCATGATGCCGGCAAGCGGTGCCGGGGTGACGCGCCAGCGATAGGGACGGTCGCTGATGCGTTCGATGACCGGCATCACGTCGGACCTGCCCTGCAGCGCGTAGCCGACCGCAGCACGGCCAACGGCGTACGCCTGTGCAACATCGGTTTTCGAAGCGAGGTGGCGCGCCGCGCGCTGAACGTAGTCGAGCGCACTCCAGTGCACTTTGACTTTCAGTGAGTCGCGCACCATTGCCGCGATCAACGGCGCGACGCCACCGAGCTGTTCGTGACCGGGAATGCCATCACCGCCGGCCTGGGTCAGGCGGCGGCCGTTGCGTAACTTGAGCCCCTCCGCTACCGCGACTGCGCACCAGCCGTATCGGGCGATACGTAAACGTACTGCGGCCAGAAAACGTCTGCGATCGAAATGGATTTCCGGAACCAGCAGCAGCAGCGGACCGTCTTTGTCGGCAGGCTGGGCCAGCCCGCAGGCCGCAGCGATCCAGCCGGTGTAACGGCCCATGACCTCCATGACGAATACTTTGGTCGAACTGTGCGACATCGACGCCAGATCAGCCATGGCCTCGCGCATGCTGGTGGCAACGAATTTGGCAACGGATCCGAATCCCGGGCTGCAATCGGAATGCACGATGTCATTGTCTATGGTTTTCGGAATGGCGATCGCGGTCACCGGCCAGCCGAGTCGCGGCAGTTCGGTCGCGATCAGGTGTGCGGTTTCCGCTGAACCGTTGCCGCCGTTGTAGAAAAAATGGCCGATGTTGTGCGCGCGGAACACCTGAATCAACCGCTCATATTGCGACCGCCCCTGCGGCATGGGCGAAAGGTCGAAGCGGCATGAACCGAAAGCGCCGCCCGGCGTATGCATCAGCGCGCGGATTGCGGTTGTTGACTCCGCAGAGGTATCGATCAGATCCTCGGCCAGTGCGCCGAGTATGCCGTTGCGCGCGGCATAAACCCTGCCGATTTTTCCGCGATGCCTGCGGGCGGTTTCAATTACGCCGCAGGCAGAGGCGTTTATGGTGGCGGTAACACCACCGGACTGCGCGTAAAGAGCGTTTTGTGCGGACACGGATCTGGCAGCGTGGTGCGGCGGTTGATGTGGGGTTCCGATTGGTGATCAGGAAAGCAGATCACCGCTCGATCAATGCTGGTCGTTATGCGGGGTTTCCGGGACCTGCGGGTCCGCGCATCGATTTTGATTCGATGGCTGCGAAAATCTTGTCGCGGATGTGTTCAACGGAACCGCGGCCGTAAATGTTCACGTATTGGGGCGCGCGCGGATCGCCGCTGGTGCCCCAGCTCAGGTAATAATTGATCAGCGGTTTGGTCTGCGCATGGTAAGTGGCGATGCGCTTTTTAACGGTTTCCTCGTTGTCGTCGGAGCGCTGTACCAGGGGTTCACCGGTGACGTCGTCTTTGCCGGGCGCATGCGGCGGGTTGAACTCGATATGGTAGGACCGGCCCGACGGCGGGTGTACGCGTCGTCCGCTCATGCGTTTGAGGATCTCATCGTCTGCGACTTCGATCTCGACGACGAAATCGATGTCGATCCCGGCGCGGCGCAGCGCTTCGGCCTGTGGCAGTGTCCGCGGAAAACCGTCCATGATGAAACCGCCGGTGCAGTCGTGCTCCTTGACGCGTTCCTTGACCAGCGCGATGACGAGGGGGTCCGGTACCAGGGCGCCGCGATCCATGTAGGAGCGCGCCTCGTTGCCGAGCGGCGAGTTGCTTTTCATCGCCGCGCGCAGCATGTCGCCCGTTGATATCTGCGGGATCTTGTAACGCTCCATCAGGAACTGGGCTTGCGTGCCTTTGCCTGCACCGGGCAGGCCGAGTAGGAGGATGCGCATGGAATTACATCGAGTCGGGGTCTTGGGGGTCAGAGTATAGCCGCTGCGGCTGTAGTGCCGCAAAATCAGATGGGAGCTTATTTCCTGCGCCTGATCAGTTTCCGTACGCGTCGCAGGTCGGCGGGCGTGTCGACGCCCGGATGTGGCGCGGCGGTACTGATGGCAACGCTGATGCGGTAGCCGTTCGCCAGCGCGCGCAACTGCTCGAGTGCCTCGAAAGTCTCAATGTTT
>JAOUIN010000347.1 GCA_029883965.1 Betaproteobacteria bacterium | reverse complement strand
CGGCTGGTGTGTAATGACACCGTTTGCCGTGCGGCACTCGGACGCCGGCACTTTCCACTGATTGGCCGCCGCCTGCACCAGCATCAGTCGCGCCGCCGCACCGCCCTGCCGCACGTACTCGTGCGAGGTGCGGATACCGCGGCTGCCGCCGGTGGAGAAAGCGCCCCACACGCGATTGCGCTTGAGGTTCTGGCCCGGCGTCGGGTACTCGGTGCTGACCTTGGACCAGTCACACTCCAGTTCCTCGACCACCAATTGCGCCAGACCGGTAATGGTTCCCTGCCCCATCTCGGATCGTGCCACCCGGATAACAACCGTGTCGTCCGGCCGGATCATTACCCATGCATTCACCTCGGGCGTGGTTTCAGCGGCAAGCGCTGCGCTTGCGCCAAACGGTAGCTGCAGGCCGAGCGCCAGTCCGCCGCCAACGGCAGCAGTGCTGATCAGAAACTCGCGACGGTTCATATTTCGTATCTGGTCCATGGCTCCCCCCTACGCTTTGGCAGCAGCGTGAATCGCTTCGCGCACCTGCTGGAACGTGCCGCAACGACAGATGTTGGTGATGTTGGCGTCGATGTCGGCATCGGTGGGCTTCGGCTTGTCTTTCAACAGCGCCGCCACCGCCATGACCATGCCGGTCTGGCAGTACCCGCATTGCGGCACGTCGTGTTCAATCCAGGCTTTCTGCACTTTGTGCAGCACTTTACCCGCAGCCAGCCCCTCGATCGTCGTAATGCGCTTGCCGGCCGCTGCGCTTACCGGAATCACGCACGATCGCACCGCAGCGCCGTCCATGTGCACAGTGCAGGCGCCGCACTGCGCGACACCACAGCCGTATTTGGTGCCGGTCAGGCCAACCTGTTCGCGAATCGCCCACAGCAGCGGCGTATCCGGTTCGACATCGACGTTATGGATACGGCCGTTGACATTGAGTTGGAGCATACTTTCTCCTCAGCATTTGTTCAGGACAACACAACACCGTGTGTCTCGCCACACGATGACTGATCCCCCCGCAATTCTGGAAAGCCCCGCAGTCGGACGCCGCGGTGGTGCGTGCTGGGTTAAACGTGATGCGACACGCCGGAGGGCAGATTATGCTGACGCCCGTTAACGGTCAACACAATCCTGAAGGCTCGACAGCGTGGACTTCAGGCACTTCGCTCAAAAGTGCCGGCGGACATATGCAAGCTCCTGATTCACCGGCAATTTCAGTCCGGCAACGGACTATGGCACACGCGCGCCGTTCATTCGCGACATGATGATTTGCGTGCGCTGCTGCAGATAGCCCGTGTTGCTGGCCGGACCATAACGACGCGGACTCGGCACTATGGCGGCAAGACGTGCAGCCTGTTCGTCTCCCAGGTTCGCCGCACTGCTACCGTAGTGATAACGCGCCGCGGCTTCCGCGCCGAACACACCGTCACCCCATTCGATGACATTGAGGTAAATCTCCAGTATGCGGCGCTTGCTCATGATGGTTTCGAGCATGACTGCAACTGCGGCTTCCTGCGCCTTGCGCCACCATGCGCGTTCCCCTGAAAAAAACAGGTTCTTCGCCAGCTGCTGCGTAATGGTCGAGCCGCCGGCCACGATCTCCCCTTCGCGCAGGTTCTTCTCGTAGGCCTTCTGGATGCCATCCCAGTCGAAACCGCGGTGTGCGACGAACTTGGCATCTTCGGCTGCGACAACGGCGCGCTTTAAATGATTGGAAATGCGCCGGTAAGGCACCCATTGATGGCGCAATCGGGCCTTGGAGTCATCCTCCCGCAGGATTTCCAGGCGCGCACGCATGAATGCCGTCGATTCCGGGTTGTGGTCCACCCAGTACCAGACGTGCACCAGGAACCAGAATTGCACCGCCGCCAGCACGATCAGCGCCAGCAACAGCGCGCGCCAGGTCCAGCGCCATATGAATCGCAGCATGTTTAGATGGAATCTTTAAAACCGGAACCCGCACGGCAGGCGGCCCGGTACGCCTTGAGGTTCACATCCCGCTCCGGAGTTTTGCAATCACCGGCGCAGTCAATGGCCGCTTGCCGCGCCAGATGTAAAACGATTCTGCAGCCTGCTCGACCAGCATGCCGAGACCATCGGCGACACTGGCACCGTGACTGCGCGCAAACGCAAGAAACGGTGTATCGGTACCATAGACCATGTCATAAGCCATCGCCCCTTGCGCAAACACGGTGTCGGGCAATGGCGGCATCTCGCCGCTGAGACCGGCCGACGTCGCGTTGATGACCAGATCGAATTGCGCGTCGGACAGTTCTGCATAGGATTTTGCCGCAACGCCACCGGGCGTTAACTGCGCCAGCTGCCGGAAATGTCCGACCAGTGCAACCGCTTTGTCCGGCGTACGGTTGGCAACCACCAGCAGCGCCGGGCGCTGCTCCAGCAGCGGTTGCATCACGCCGTAAGTCGCCCCGCCCGCCCCCATCAGCAGGACCCGCCTGTCCCTGACCTGCACGCCCAGATTGTTCTGCAGGTCCGTGACCAGACCCTTGCCGTCGGTGTTGTAGCCGACGAGCCTGTCACCGTCGACCTTGATGGTATTGACGGCCTCGGCTGCCAGCGCGCCTCCGGCATGCGCATCGACCATGGACCATGCCTCGCGCTTGAACGGCAGCGTCACGTTCAGCCCCAGGCCGCCCTCATCGAAAAACCGTCTGGCAGTCGCGACAAAGGCGTCGAGCGGAGCCGGCAGCCTGTCATAGGCG
>JAOUIN010000064.1 GCA_029883965.1 Betaproteobacteria bacterium | reverse complement strand
GCTTTCGCCGTACACACGCTTTCAGGCGTGCGACTTAAACCACTCATCCACCTCTCCGGAGGCGCGGATTCTACCACAGCGATTTTGCAGGACTGGCCGCAGTGATTCCGAAAATCCGTCCCGGTAGATGAGGAGTATTCAACGCGTCAGCACCCGCATCAGCGCACCCACACCTTGACCGATTTCGCTTTCGAGCGGAAACGACAGCATGCCCATGACGGAATAACCCAGCAGCCAGGGCATCAGATAGAAGCGGAACATGAAGAAAAACCAGGCGACATAGAGCGGTACTACCGCTGGCACCATGAAATCCGGCGTGATTGGCTGGAACAATTTGATCAACGGATTGGTCACGCGCACGAAAAAACGCATGAAGAAAAAATCGCTGGTTACCGGAAGGAAAAGATTCATGCCGAATCTGCCGATCAGCGTCCACATGACCATGCCGAGGATGTAATCGATGGCGATAACCCAGATTGGAAATGCTTCAGTCATGCGCGCTTTCCCGTAATTCGATGATTGTCAGAGGATGGTTATGCCATAAAAAAGCCGGGGCGAAATGTTTCCGCCCCGGCTTGACCTGAGATTGCTAGGTTAGTGAGACATGTCGAGCACCGATTTTCCTTTCGGAACACGGATCTCGTCGACCATCGCCTGGGTTTCTGCATCAGGCGGTGCGGTCATCAGAGTCACCACGACCATCGCGATCAGGCTGGCCAGCGCGCCGATGATGCCGAAGCGCAGGTCGTCAATGCCCCACCACGGAGCCATGCCGCCCCACTTGACCATGTAGAGGTACCACGAACCGACGGCCAGACCGACAGCCATGCCGGCGCAGGCGCCGGCGCGGTTGGCGCGTTTCCACCAGACACCGAGGACCAGCGGGAAGAACAGGCCGGACATGGCGAAGTCGAATGCCCACGCCACTGAACCCAGAATTCCCGTCAACCTCAGACTGGCGACCGCAGAGCCCGCAGCGCCGATGCCGATCAGCAGAACCCGCGCGACAATCAGCCGTTTCTTCGTGTCGGCTTTCGGGTCGATCATCTTGTAGTAGAGGTCATGCGAAAGCGCATTGGCGATGGCCAGCAGCAGACCGTCCGCCGTCGACATCGCCGCCGCCAGACCACCCGCAGCCACCAGTCCCGAGATGAACGCCGGCAGGCCCGCGATCTCCGGCGTGGCAAGCACCACAATATCGCCACGCATGAAGAACTCGTTGATCTGCAGTATCCCGTCACCGTTGCTGTCGACGATCTTGAGGAAGCCGACATTGCTCCATTTGACAATCCAGTCCAGCGCATTCACATCGGCGATCGATTTGCCGATGATGCTGGTGGCCAGTGACGGATCAAGCACCTGCAGCTTGGTCAGTGTCGCGAGTGCAGGGGCGGTGAAGTAGAGCAGGAAAATGAAGAGCAGCGACCAGGCCACAGACCTGCGCGCATCACGCACCGAAGGGGTGGTGAAGTAGCGCATCAGAATGTGCGGCAAAGAGGCTGTTCCCATCATCATGCAGGCGACCAGGGTGACGAAGCGGAAGGCTGCAATGGGATCGCTGGACGCAACGGAGTGCTTGACGGTCAGCGCGCTCAATCCAGCTTGTGCTGCCACTGGTTTCAGCACGCCGACTTGGTGCATGACCTCCAACTCGGCCAGTTTGGCGACAGCTGCCCCGTATTCAAACTGCGGGAAACTGCCGAAACCCTGTTTCATCGACATCCAGAACACCGGTACCAGGTAGGCAATGATCAGCACGATGTACTGGGCCACCTGGGTCCAGGTCACCGCCCGCATGCCGCCGAGCATCGCGCACAGCAGAATCGCGCCCAGGGCAATCCAGACCGCAAGTTCAAACGGGATCTGGAGCACCGCTGCCGCAATCGTGCCCGTCGCATTGATCTGCGCGGTTACATAAGTGAACGACGCGACGATCAGCACCAGGACAGCCAGAAAACGTGCCAGGTTGCCGCCATAGCGGGTGCCGATGAAGTCGGGCACCGTATAGCAGCCGAACTTGCGCAGGTAAGGCGCCATCAGCACGGCTACCAGCACGTAGCCGCCGGTCCAGCCCACCACGAACGCGAGGTAGGGGTGGCCGCCCATGTAAATGCCGCCGGCCATCGCGACGAACGAGGCGCCGGACATCCAGTCGGCGCCGGTTGCCATCCCGTTGAAAACGGGGGGCACTTCGCGGCCGGCAACGTAATAGGCGTCAACCTGCATCGTCCGTGACATCCAGCCGATGTAGGCGTAAATGAACACGGTGAAGGTGACGAACCAGATGCCGATCGCCTCGGCCGACATGCCCATGCTTTCGGCAAATGCCATTAACGCGATGAAAACGAGGAAGCCGCCGGTGTACATACCGTACACCTTCGGCAGATTATCAATAAACGTACCTTTCATGGCCATTTCGGTTTCTCCCTGTTATTAGTCTTCAGCCACGCCGCATTCGCGGTCGACCTTCTCCTGCTGCTTCACGAATATGAAGAGCTGGACCACGAATACGATCAGGGAACCCTGAGCCGCCATATAAAAGCCCAGCGGCCAGCCGAAAAAGGTGATTTGATTGAGATTGGAAGCAAACCAATGCACCACAAACGAGAAAATGAACCAGATGGACAAATGAAGAATCATCAGCCCCTTGGTTCGGTGCCAATGATTATCTTTTTGGGAATCGCCGCTGCTCATGGGGTAACCTCCGTCCTGGTTTTGTTGTGAGAACCTGCGTATCCGTCTGTTGCAATTGTGCTGCTATATTTTTTATGCGGACTTTTTTCACCAACGCCGGAAAGGCTAACGTGTTTTTGGCATATTGTCTAGCACAAATATGTTTTTTAAATTATTGTTTTTAAAGGTTTTTATGGTTAGTTTCCTGAGCGCATTGCGTGAATTTTTCGGTCGCGTGGACGCGCGGCTCCCATCGGTGCGCATCGATGATCCCGACCGTTTGCGGCAATTTCTGGAGTCACGCGCCAGTCACGTGACCCAGACATCGTTGTACGGTTATCTACGTACCCGCGCCGGATCCCGCTATCCGCAGCTGTTCGCGAATGATAATTTCGCGAAAGCGATCAATGCGGCGAAATGGAATATCTGGCTGGCATCCGTATCCGATCTGAGCATCTATGCCGGTGGACTTATGGCAAAGGCGTGCCCTGACGAGCAGAGCGAGGTGGCGCGCTTGATGAATATGGTTGTCGACCGCATTCTGCAGGCGGGACCGCCAGCTGAGGCGGATAGCGAATATCCGTTGCTCGCAGCGGGTGTACGTAACCGGGTCGCCTCTTGCCATTGGGACACAGTAACTGACACTGAGGCGGCGTTTGCCGAGAGTCCGGAGGCGGTGGTGCGCTGGGCACCGATAGTGGATCAGCTGAAGGAACTGGATGCAGATATTGTCCGCAACTCCGTGCGCTTCCGCTGGCAGGAAGTGCGCCGGGAATTAAGACAACAGCTCGACGCGGATTCGCTGTTGGCGAGGGCAGGCACTGGTGACGGTCGCGGCAACGATATGCCGGTAACGGGCAGGTAAGCATCGGCCAGCAGGAAAGGGCTGACCGTAGATGAGTTGGCGGACGCCCAGGCGCCCGCCGTTCATAAACGGCTGGTTACTTCGGCGGCTGCTTGAGCTGGTCAAGGATTGCCGGATTCTCCAGCGTGGACACGTCCTGCTTGATCTCCTCACCCTTGGCGATCGAACGCAGCAGCCGGCGCATGATCTTGCCGGAGCGGGTCTTGGGGAGATTGTCACCGAAACGGATGTCCCTGGGCTTGGCGATCGGTCCGATTTCCTTGCCCACCCAGTCCTGCAGTTCCTTGATGATTTTCTTTGCGGCGTCGCCTTCCGGCCGCGCCTGCTTGAGGACAACGAATGCGACCACGGCTTCACCGGTAACGTCATCGGGACGGCCGACGACCGCGGCTTCGGCCACCAGCGCGCTGTGGCCGACCAGCGCCGATTCGATTTCCATGGTGCCCAGACGGTGTCCGGATACGTTCAGCACGTCATCGATGCGTCCCATGATGCGGATGTAGCCGTCTTCGTCATAGGTCGCGCCGTCGCCGGCGAGGTAATACTTGCCCTTGAAGTCTTCGGGGAAATACGTGGTCTTGTAACGCTCCGGATCACCCCAGATCGTGCGCAGCATCGAAGGCCAGGGTTTCTTGATCACGAGGATGCCGCCCTTGCCTTTGCCGACGGAGTGGCCGGTCTCGTCAACGATGTCGGCAATGATGCCGGGCAACGGGAGCGTAGCGGACCCGGGTTTGGTCGGCGTCGCACCCGGCAGCGGTGTGATCATGTGGCCGCCGGTTTCGGTCTGCCACCAGGTGTCGACGATAGGGCAACGGCCGCCACCGACGGTTTCGTGGTACCACATCCACGCCTCGGGATTGATCGGCTCACCGACCGTGCCGAGGATGCGCAGGCTGGAGAGGTCGTATTTTTTCGGCAAGTCACCGCCGGCCTTGATCAGCGAGCGGATGGCGGTGGGCGCGGTGTAGAACACCGTGACCTTGTGGTCCTGGATCATTTTCCAGAACCGTCCGGCATCCGGATAGACTGGCACGCCCTCAAACACCACTTCAGTCCCGCCGCAGGCGAGCGGGCCGTAACAGACATAGGAGTGGCCGGTGACCCAGCCCACGTCCGCGGTACACCAGAACACGTCGGTGGGCTTGTGATCGAAGGTCCATTTCATCGTCAGGATGCACCACAGCAGGTAGCCGCCCGTTGAGTGCTGAATGCCCTTGGGCTTGCCGGTGGAGCCTGACGTGTAAAGGATGAACAGCGGATGTTCGGCATCGACCCATTCCGGTTCGCAGTCTTCGGCCTGGCCCTTGAGCAGATCGTCCAGCCAGACATCGGTTTTCGGATTCCAGTCGACCTTGCCGCCGGTGCGCTTGTAGACGACGACGGTCTTGATCGAATCGCAGCCACCGAGCGCAATGCCGTCATCCACGGCCTTTTTCAGTGCGATGGCCTTGCCACCGCGCATTTGCTCATCGGCGGTCAAGACCGCCACTGCGCCGGCATCGATGATGCGTTCCTGCAGGCTTTTTGCCGAAAAGCCGCCGAACACGACCGAATGTATGGCGCCGATGCGGGCGCAGGCCTGCATCGCGACGATGGCCTCAATCGACATCGGCAGGTAGATGATGACGCGATCGCCTTTCTTGATGCCGCGGGACTTCAGACCGTTGGCCATCATGCAGGTGCGACGGTAGAGGTCTTTGTAGGTCGCCTTGGTGATCTTGCCGTCGTCGGCCTCGAAAATGACGGCGGTCTTGTCGGGCTGGGTTTTCAGGTGACGGTCGAGGCAGTTATATGAAGCGTTCAGCGTGCCATCGGCAAACCAGCGGAAAAACGGCGCTTTGGATTCATCGAGCACCTGGGTAAACGGTTTTTTCCATAGCAGGTGCTCTTTTGCGAGGCCGGCCCAGAAGCCCGTGTAATCCTTTTCGGCCGCGGCGCACAGCGCCTGATATGCGTCCATGCCGGAGATGTTGGCCTGTTTAACCAGCGCGGGAGCGGGCGGGAAAATGCGGTTTTCGTGCAGTACCGATTCGATCGTGCCTGATGCGGGGGTGGACATGAGACTCCTCCGATGTCGGATGTTTCCGGATTGATCGCCGTCCGCGATGTCGCACGACGCGCTTCAATGGCGGTCGGAGCATCCGGCGGATTCACACCGTATAAAATCATTATCACCGGCGCTTGTAAAGTCAAAACGCAACGGGTGTTGATGGTAATCAAATGAATTCAAGTGCATACTTACGACTTACTTACGGCGGGCCTCCCCGCATCGTACAGGTAGTGAAACTGGTCAGGTCCGGAAGGAAGCAGCCACAGCTCATCTTTGCGAGTGCCGGGGGTTAGGCTCGCCACCCCAAATTCTGAACGACGACCGGTGACGATCGTTGTCGCGCTGGCGCCCGGCGCCACAAGCGGGCATGCAGTGGCGCATGGCCTTTGCGGCTAAAATGTCGCCTTGAGACAAATGCTGACCCGATTTTCCGGAATGCCGTGACCCAGGTTCTTGCACGTAAGTGGCGCCCCCGCAATTTTGCCGAGCTGGTCGGGCAGGAACACGTGGTGCGCGCATTGAGCAATGCGTTGCAACAGCAGCGCTTGCATCATGCCTATCTGTTTACCGGAACGCGCGGGGTGGGCAAAACCACGCTGGCGCGCATATTGGCCAAGGCGCTGAATTGCGAGACCGGTATCACCGACGTGCCTTGCGGCAAGTGCGGCGCGTGCATGGAAATCGACGCCGGTCGATTCGTCGACCTGATTGAACTCGACGCGGCGTCCAATACCCAGGTCGACAACATGCGCGAGTTGCTCGAAAACGCGCTGTATGCGCCCACCAGTGGGCGTTTCAAGGTCTACATCATTGACGAAGTGCATATGCTGTCGCGCAACGCGTTCAATGCGATGCTGAAGACGCTGGAGGAACCCCCGAGCCACGTGCAGTTCATCCTGGCCACCACGGATCCGCAGAAAATACCGGTCACCGTGCTGTCGCGCTGCCTGCAGTTCAGTCTGAAGCAGATTCCGCCGGCACAGATACGCGGGCGTCTGAGCGAGGTGCTCGCGGCGGAGAATGTGCCGGCTGACGAGCAATCGATTGCACTGGTGGCCCGGGCGGCGGAAGGCAGTCTGCGCGATGCGCTGAGTCTGCTCGATCAGGCAATCGCGCATGGCGGCGGCAAACTCGAAGAGGCCTCGACCCGCGCCATGCTGGGTGCGGTTGATCAGACTTATCTGTTCGCCATACTCCGCGCGCTCGGCGCGCAGGACGGCGCGGCGCTGGTTGCCGAAGCCGAACGCATGGCGGAGCGCAGCCTGTCATTTGAATCGGCATTGCAGGATTTCGCATCGCTGCTGCACCGTGTGGCACTGGCGCAGGTAGTGCCGCAAAGCCTGCCCGAGGGTGACCCGGACGCGGCCGAGATCCGGGAACTGACGCAGGTACTGTCTGCGGAGGAATTGCAGCTTTATTATCAGATCGCGGCGCAGGGGCGCGCTGAAATCGGCCTGGCGCCCGATGAGCATGCAGGCTTCATGATGACTTTGCTGCGCATGCTGGCGTTTGCGCCGGCCGCCGGTGCTGCTGTCGCAGCCGGAGTGCCGGCTGTGAAGCCGGCAGCGGCGAAGACACTGGGCGCCACGGCTACGGCAGCAGCGGTGCAGACGGGTGCACCGGCGAGCCCTACCGCTTGGACAGAACTCGTAGGGCAGCTGGGTTTGAGTGCAATGGCGCATCAACTGGCGCTGCGCTGCGAAATGACCAAACAAACGGCGGATACGCTCGAACTGCGCATCTCGCAGGCCGACGAACGCATGTTCGACAAACCCTACCGCGACAAGCTCACCGCCGCATTGCGCCAGGTACTGGGCAAGCAGCTCAGGGTGGTGTTTGTTGCAGGCGAAGTTGCCGGAGAGTCGCCCAAAGCCATCACCGACCGCAAGCTCGAACAGCGGCAGGCCGCAGCGGTGGCCGAAATACGTGAAGACCCGTTTGTCCGTGAACTGATCGAGGATTTTGACGGTTCAGTCGAGGACGCTTCGATCAAACCGAAATAGCTCATAGAAGGGAGTAACAACCATGATGAAAGGCCAGATTGCGGGGCTGATGAAGCAGGCGCAGCAGATGCAGGACAACATGCGCAAGATGCAGGAAGAACTGTCGCAGATGGAAGTGGAGGGTCAGGCGGGGGCGGGCATGGTCAAGGTCACGATGACCTGCCGGCACGACGTCAAGCGGGTGAACATTGATCCTGCGGCGCTCGGCGATGACAAGGAAATGCTGGAGGATCTGATTGCCGCCGCGGTCAATGATGCCGTACGCAAGGTCGAGACCACCAGTCAGGAAAAGATGGCTAGCGTCACCGCCGGCCTGCCGTTGCCGCCGGGTATGAAGCTGCCCTTTTGATGTTAATAAATATCAATAAAATCAAATACTTAAATAAAATACTGCGTAACCGTGAATTCCCCGCCCGCTCTGCATGCCTTGATTGAAGCGCTACGCTGCCTGCCCGGCGTCGGCCCGCGATCGGCGCAACGAATGGCGTTCCATCTGATGCAGCGCGATCGTCCGGGCGCGGAACGTCTGGCGGTGACCATGAGCGCGGCGTTGCAGCGTGTGGGTCATTGCGAACGCTGTAATAATTTTTCGGAAGAACCCGTATGTGCCCTGTGCCTGTCGCCGCGGCGCAATGCGCAGTTGTTGTGTGTGGTCGAAACGCCGGGTGACCTGTTGATGATGGAACAGGCGCAATGCCATGACGGCCTGTATTTCGTGCTGATGGGTGCCTTGTCACCGCTCGATGGCATCGGCCCGAAGGACATACACCTTGAGCGGTTGATCAAACGCGCCACAGACGGCGTGGTGCAGGAGGTGATGCTCGCCACGAATTTCACTGTGGAAGGCGAAGCCACCGCGCACTATGCCGGTGAGTTGTTGCGTGCGAAGGGTTTGCGTGTGACCCGCATCGCGCGCGGCCTGCCGGTGGGCGGCGAACTCGAACATGTAGACAGCGGTACGCTGGCGCAGGCGGTGCAGGAAAGGCGGGGACTGTGAAGCCCGGCGCCAGGCGCACCCCGTTTCGCAATCCGAAGCCGAAGTCTGCACCGAAGCGGCCGCACCGCGACGCAACCGCGGTCGAGGTGGAAGTCGATGCGGCAACACCGGCTGAGGCGCTGCCGCAATCTCCGGCGGACGTGCGTGGCGACAAGATCCACAAGGTTCTGGCACAGGCCGGCTTCGGCTCACGCCGCGCGATGGAGGAACGCATACGCGCGGGCGAAGTGACGGTGAACGGCAAGGTCGCCGGCATCGGTGACCGGGTAACACCGGCGGACCGCATCAAGGTTGGCGACCGCATCGTGCGCTGGGCACCGGAAGGGCAGTTGCCGCGGGTCCTGCTGTATCACAAGCCCGAGGGCGAAATCGTCAGCAACGACGATCCGCAGGGGCGACCGACGGTGTTCGCCAAGCTGCCGCCGGCGCGCGATGCCAAGTGGCTGGCCATCGGGCGGCTGGATTTCAATACCAGCGGGCTGCTGATATTCACCACTTCCGGCGATCTCGCCAACCGCATGATGCATCCGCGTTTCGAAGTGGAGCGCGAATACGCCGTGCGCGTGCTCGGAGAAACCACGCCGGAGCGTCTCGAAGCGCTGTGCACTGGCGTGCAGCTTGAGGATGGCATAGCGCGTTTTGAATTCCTGCAGGAAGAAGGCGGCGAGGGCGCCAATCGCTGGTTTCGCGTGCTGCTGAGGGAAGGCCGCAATCGCGTGGTGCGCCGGCTGTTCGAGTCGCAGGGCCTGACGGTGAGCCGGCTGATGCGGGTGCGTTTCGGTATCGTGACGCTGCCGCCCTGGCTGAAGCGCGGTCAGTTTATTGCGCTGTCTTCCGCTGACGTCGAGCGGTTGTTGGCCTGGTCGGCGGCACCGGCGCAACCTGAACTGCAGATAATGCTGCCTTCGGCAACAGAGCCACGCAGTCGTCCCCGCCGCTCGTCTCCGCCCAGATAAAAGGCAATTTCGGGAACGCGCGTTCGACCCGCGCGCGATTGTGCCCGACCTCAAGCACCAGCCAGCCCCGCGGATTCAGATGCCGGCCGGCCTCGCCGAGTATGCGCCGCACCAGATCGAGCCCGTCAGCGCCGCCATGCAGTGCCAGCGCCGGTTCATGGCGATATTCCGCCGGCAATCCACGCATCACCGGCTCGCGCACATAGGGCGGGTTGCTCAGGATCAGGTCATAGGAAGCCGCATTGATGCCGTTGAACAGATCGGAGCGGATCAATTTGACGCGGCTGGTCAGGTGGTGCGCGCGCACGTTGCGGCGCGCAACGCTCAGAGCAGGGCCCGATATATCGACGCCATCGATCCGTGTCTTGGGAAATGTGTGCGCTGCGACTATGGCGAGACAGCCGGAGCCGGTGCACAGATCGAGTATCGTGCGCGGGGATCCGGTGGCCGGCCACCACGGACGCAGACGATCACGCAACAGCTCGGCAATATATGACCGCGGCACGATGACGCGCTGATCGACATAGAACCGGTGTTCGCCAAGCCAGGCTTCACGGGTCAGGTAGGCGGCGGGGATGCGTTCGTCGATACGGCGGTCAAACAGCCGTTGTGCGCGTTGCGTGATCCTGGCGGGCAGGGGCTGGTCCATCCGCGCAGGCAGGGCTTCGAACGGGCAGCCCAGCGCATGCGTCACCAGCCAGGCCGCCTCATCACCGGCGTTAAGGGTGCCATGCCCGTAAACCAGTCCGGCGCTGCGGAAGCGTCTGGCTGCTACAGAGATCAGTTGCCGCGGTGTTACCGGCCCCGCTACCTCGGTCTTCGCGCGCGACACTTAAAATATAATTAAAAACAACTGGTTACGCTATATTTCTCAACCCAGAGCATCGAGGTCGAGCTTGATGCTCGAGAGGTCGTCGGTCGAGTTGCTGGTAGTCCTGCCGCCGTGGGTCGGTGGCGGGGTTTTCGAGGCACCGGTGGCCGTCGGAGCATTACTGATCAAATTGTGCAGATTGCTCGGGGAATCGGCGTTGGCCAGCGCTTCGTCCATGCTGATCCGCCCGGATCGGTAGAGGTCGAACAGCGCTTGCTCGAAGGTTTTTGAGCCCGGTGACAG
>JAOUIN010000346.1 GCA_029883965.1 Betaproteobacteria bacterium | reverse complement strand
CACCGGGCAGGCCTAGTAGGAGGATGCGCATGGAATTACATCAGGTCGGGGTCTTGGGGGTCAGAGTATAGCCGCTGCGGCTGTAGTGCCGCAAAATCAGATGGGAGCTTATTTCCTGCGCCTGATCAGTTTCCGCACGCGTCGCAGGTCGGCGGGCGTGTCGACGCCCGGATGTGGCGCGGCGGTACTGATGGCAACGCTGATGCGGTAGCCGTTCGCCAGCGCGCGCAACTGCTCGAGTGCCTCGAAAGTCTCAATGTTTGCGGGTTTCAGCCGGTTGTAGGCGCGCAGGAAACTGCAGCGATAGGCATAGATGCCCAGATGGCGCAACGCAGGCAGATTCGGCGGCAGCGTACGGATGCTGCGTGGAGATTTTACGTTTGCAAACGCATCGCGCGCCCACGGAATCGGCGCGCGGCTGAAATAAAGAGCATGTCCCTGTGCATCAAGCACGACTTTGACCACACCGGGGTTGGTCAGGTCGCGCGCATCGCGGATGCGGCAGGCTGCAGTGGCGATTGCCGCGTCGCGATGGGCTGCCAGGTTTTCAGCGACTCTGCGGATCAGTGCGGGCGAAATCATGGGCTCGTCGCCCTGCACGTTGACGACAATCTGCCGCGCGCCCAGACGGAGTTTTGCGGCGACTTCGGCAAGACGGTCGGTGCCCGTGGCGTGACCGGTGCGCGTCATCATGGCGTGGTAACCGTGATTTTCGACCGCCGCCGCGATACGCGCATCATCAGTGGCAACGATGACGCGGGCAGCGCCGCTCTTCGTCGCGCGTTCGGCGACACGTATGACCATGGGTTTGCCGCCGATGTCGGCGAGCGGTTTTCCCGGAAAGCGCGATGATGCGTAGCGCGCGGGGATGACGACGGTGAATTTCACCGAATTACAGTTCTTCTTCCGCGGGCACTTTGCGCGCGTCGTCCTCAAGCATGACCGGAATGCCGTCCTGGACCGGGTAGCCGAGGCGGCAGGGCTTGCACAGCAGTTCGCCCGCGGCCTTGCGGTAAAGGAGCGGCCCCTTGCAGATGGGGCAGACGAGTATGTCGAGCAGCTTTTCATCCATCGCGGCGGGCCTTTGCGAGCCGGGCGATGATCAATTCGCCCAGCCGGTTTTCGATATTGGCGTTGACGACCAGTGCCCAGTGACGACCGGTCGCGAATGCCGTGCATTTTACCGCATCCTTTTCCGTCATCACGACCGGATCGGCGTCGTCAAACAGCACGTCCCCTTCAGCATAGGCATGATGATCGGGATAGGCGTGCGTGGCGCAGGTGATGCCCAGCTGCTGCAGGTGATCGAAAAAACGCTGCGGGTTGCCGATTCCGGCGATGGCATGCACGCGCTGGTTGGCGAAATGTGCAGCGTGCACGACCTGTTGCGGATTGCGCAGGTTACGGAATTCGTCGCCGTCCAGATGCATGCTGAAGGCCTGCGGATGGCTGGCAGTGGCGTTGCCGCCGTTGACCACGACGGCATCGACGGCGGCAAGGCGCGACTCCGGTTCGCGCAACGGTCCCGCGGGCAGCGGCCACCCGTTGCCCAGGCCGCGCGTGCCGTCGATGACGGCGATTTCGAGATCGCGGGCCAGACTGTAATGCTGCAGGCCGTCATCGCTGATAATGACATCGACCTCCGGATGCGCGGCGAGCAGGGCTTGTGCCACGGCCGCGCGGCTCACTCCCACCCACACCGGGCAGCCCGCGCGCTGTGCCAGCAGGCACGGTTCGTCACCGTATTCCGGCGGCGTGCCGCTGACCGGCACCGCGCGCGGGTCCGTGCGCGTCGAGCCGTAACCGCGGCTGACGATGCCCGGGCGCCAGCCGTATTGTTGCAGGAACTGCGCGAGCCAAAGTACCAGCGGGGTCTTGCCGGTGCCGCCGGCAGTGATGTTGCCGACGATGATGACCGGCACATCCACGCGATCGACAGCGAGCATGCCGCTGTGGAAGGCGAATTGCCGCACGGTCGTAATCAACGCGTACAGCGCGGCGACAGGCAGCAGCAAAACTGCGAGCGGACCGCGTGAGTTCCAGTGTTTGGGTGCCGGCATGACGGGCGAAGCGTAGCCCGTTTGGGGCCCTGCGTCGAGAAACGACGCCTACTTGCGCGGCGCCTGCGTCGTGAACGTGATCTTCGCGTATCCGGCCAGTTGCGCCGCTTCCATTACGCGCACCACCGACTGGTGGGTGGCATTGGCGTCGGCATTGATGACGACGACGGGATCTTTCATGTCACCGGCAGCGCTTTTCAGCGCGCTACTCAGTGCCGCGGCACTGTTGGCCTGTACGGCGCCCTTGTTGATCGTGTAGTTGCCCTTGGCGTCCACTGCGACATCAAGCTGTGCCGGACGATCGGGGGCTTTTCCCGCTTCCGCGGTAGGCAGGTTGATCTGCAGTTCAGCGAAGCGCGAATAAGTTGTGGTCACCATCAGAAAAATCAGGATGACCAGCAGCACATCGATCAACGGGATGAAGTTGATCTCCGGCTCTTCGCGGAAAGCGCGGGTGCGGAATTTCATGCGTCGCGGTCGCCGTGGATGATTTCGACGAGTTTTACGGCCTGGATCTGCATTTCGACGAGCAATGCGTCGACCTTGGTGCGGAAGTAGCGATAGAACACCATGCTCGGCACTGCAACGACCAGCCCGAAAGCCGTGTTGTAGAGCGCAATCGAGATGCCGTGTGCCATCCTCAGCGGATCGCTGCCGCCCGTGG
>JAOUIN010000063.1 GCA_029883965.1 Betaproteobacteria bacterium | reverse complement strand
TCGGCCTGCGTTGCATTAAACAACATGCGTTTCATTTTCTTCTCCCGCGCTCAAGGATTTGCACGGGACAAACAACACTGCAGCCGCAAACGGGCGGCAAACTCGGAGTATTTCAGTCGATTGACGACAGATTACTTGAAGCGATCGTTATCAGTGTCCTGGTTATGCAGTGTGTCCTACAGGAATCCGCGTTTTGCGCGAATCCGGGAATTCAAACAGTGCCTTGAGCGCGTAATTCGACTAGTATCGCTACTTCCGTTGGTGAGCGACTTTAACCCTGTATATTGATTGCAAACACGGCTATTGCCGTGAATCATGCAACATTGCCCTGGCCGCATTCGCGTCATTCAGGCATCCATTGCAGAGCGCATCCGTCCCGGAAATCTGTCGCGTCGGGCTAAGGCCCGTGGTGCCGGTATCGGCATCCGCGTCATCCGCTAGGGGAGCACTGCGAAGAAGTATAAGTAAATGAACGAGTTAAGTAAAGATTCCGCATCGCGACAGCCGATTGGCGAAGATTCCGCCGGGCAGCGCATCGACAACTATTTGATGCGCATACTGAAAGGCGTCCCCAAAAGCCATATTTACCGGATCCTGCGCAGCGGCGAAGTGCGGGTCAACAGCGGCCGCATCGGCCCGGATTACCGCCTGCAGGCGGGGGATCTGGTGCGCATCCCGCCGATCCGGACGGCGCAGAAAACCCCGGTCAAAGGGCCTTCGGGGGCCGGATTCAAGCCCGAAATCCTGTTCGAGGACGAGGCCTTGCTGGTCATCAACAAGCCGGCCGGGGTGGCGGTACACGGCGGCAGCGGCGTCAGTTTCGGCGTGATCGAAGCTCTGCGGCAGGCCCGCCCGGAGGGCCGGTTCCTGGAACTGGTGCACCGGTTGGACCGGGAGACGTCGGGCGTGTTGATGCTGGCCAAGAAGCGCGCGGCACTGGTGGAACTGCACCGTCAGCTTCAGGCAGGTGAAACCGAGAAACGCTACCACGCGCTGGTGCAGGGCAGGTGGACCGAACGCAAGCGGGTGGTCGAGTTGTCGCTGCAGAAGTATGTGCTGTCCTCGGGCGAGCGGCGCGTCAGTGTGGGCGCGGATGGCGATCGGGCGGTGACGGTATTCCGGCTGGAACGTCGCGTCGGTCCGTACAGCCTGCTGGATGCGGAACTGAAAACCGGGCGCACACATCAGATCCGGGTGCATCTGGCGCATCTGGGCTTTCCGATACTCGGCGATGATAAATACGGTGACTTTGCGTTGAACAAGACGCTGGCGAAGCAGGGGCTCAAACGCATGTTTTTGCACGCCCGACGTGCCGTAATTACCCATCCGCTGAGCGGGGAACGCGTGACGCTGGACGCGCCGTTGCCCGAAGAGTTGCAGGCGTTTACCGAGACTGCAACGCGAATGAAATCCCGTGGCTAAGTCATTTGAACTGCTGGTGTTCGACTGGGATGGCACGCTGATGGATTCGGCTGCAGCGATTGCCGAGTCGCTGCAGGCCGCATGCAGCGAACTTGCGCTGCCGGTGCCGAGCGTCGAGCAGGCGCGATACGTGATCGGTCTGGGGCTCACCGATGCGATGAAATACATCCTGCCCGACCTGCCGCCTGCGGATTACCCGAAGCTCGTCGATCACTACCGGATGCATTTTCTGCGGCGCGACGGCGGCACCACCTTGTTTCCCGGAGCCGCCGACATGATCCGCGAATTGCACGCCGCCGGCTTCATGCTGGCGGTGGCCACCGGCAAGAGCCGTCGCGGCCTGGATCGTGCGCTGAAGGCGACGGCAATGACTGAATTTTTTCATGTGACGCGCTGTGCCGATGAGGGGTTTGCCAAACCCCATCCGGGCATGCTGGAAGCGGTGATGGACGCACTGGCAGTGCCGCCGGAGGCGGCCGTGATGATCGGTGACACCACGCATGATCTGGAAATGGCCAACGCCGCCGGTGTTGCCGCGGTCGCAGTGACCTACGGCGCGCATCCGCGCGACGCGTTGCTGGCCTGTAATCCGCTGCTGATGGTGGACGACGTGCGCGGATTGCGGGAGTGGCTATCGCCGCAGGGGTGATGCCGCAACGGCAGGGTTTTCATGTACTATATTGTTTTTAAAGGAATTTAAATGTCCGAACAGCAATCCAACGGCCCCCAGTGGGAACGTGGCGTACTGGAGAAGGTGGCGCTGGCTGCCGTCAAGGAACAGCGCAGCGCACGCCGCTGGGGTGTATTTTTCAAACTGGCGTTTCTGACCTATCTGGTCGTGGTGCTGTTTATCGGCATGGGCTGGGTCGGCGGGCGCGACGCTTTGCCGGGCAGCCATACTGCGCTGGTCGAAATCAACGGCGTCATCGCGTCCGGCGGAGAGGCCAGTGCCGACAAGATCATGGGCGGCCTGCAATCGGCGTTCAAGGACAAGAACACCAAAGGCGTAGTGATCCGCATCAACAGTCCCGGCGGCAGTCCGGTGCAGGCAGGCTATATCAATGACGAAATCAAGCGCCTGCGTGCCAAGCATCCGGCAATTCCGCTGTACGCGGTGGTCGAGGATATCTGCGCGTCGGGCGGGTATTACATCGCTGCGGCTGCGGACAAGATCTATGTGGACAAGGCCAGCATCATCGGATCAATCGGCGTATTGATGGACGGATTCGGTTTTACCGGCACGATGGAGAAACTCGGTGTCGAGCGGCGTTTGCTGGCGGCCGGGAAAAACAAGGGTTTCCTCGATCCGTTTTCGCCGATACAGGAAGAGCAGAAGGCGCATGCTGAAATCATGCTCGACGACATTCATCAGCAGTTCATCACGGTGGTGCGCGAAGGACGCGGCAAGCGCTTGAAGGAGACACCGGACATGTTCTCCGGTCTGCTCTGGGTCGGCAAGAAAAGCATTGATCTCGGACTGGCGGATGCACTGGGCAGCCTGGACTATGTTGCCCGTGAAGTCATCAAGGCCGAGGATGTCGTGGACTTCACGCTGCAGGAAAATATTGCCGAACGTTTTGCCCGGCGTTTTGGCGCGGCAACTGCGGAAGCGCTGGTGAAGCTCGGCGCGCTGGGCAGCTGGACGGTCAGGTAGCTCCGGCGTTGGTCCCGCAATAGAGCAGGAACACTGCGGGCCGTTTATTCAGCGTCGGTACATCACGGCGCCAGTCGGCAATGTTGCGCGTCATGATCTGCTCAGTCGGCTGCGTGAGATCGGCGGCGACGCATAACTGCGTCTGCGCCGCGCAATGCGCGAGCAAGGCCTTCAGCATTGCTTCATTGCGGTAGGGCGTTTCGATGAAGATCTGTGTCGCATCGTCGCGCTGCGACTTCTGTTCAAGTTCGTGGATTGCCTGCGCACGTGCGGCATCCGCCACCGGCAGATACCCGTGAAAGGAAAATCGCTGGCCATTGAGTCCTGAAGCCATCAGCGCGAGCAGGATCGCTGAAGGGCCCACCAGCGGCACGACCTTGATGCCGTTTTGATGGGCGGCGCGCACCAGCAGCGCGCCGGGATCGGCCACCGCAGGGCAGCCGGCTTCGGAGACCAGCGCAGCGTCAGTGCCCTGCAGCAGCGGTGCCAGCAGCTGTGGGATCTCTGTTACGGGCGTGTCCTTGTCCAGCGTGGCGATGGTAGCCGTGTTGAGTGGCTGCGGATAGCCGGCTTGTTTCAGAAAAGCACGCGCGGACTTGGGGTTTTCGGCGATGAAGTAGGACAAGCGGTGTGCGATTTCAAGCGACGCGGCAGGCAATACGCCGGCCAGCGCGATTTCGCCCAACCCGGTGGGCAGCAGATACAGAGTGCCCGGCGTCATCACGGCACCACTACGCCTGCGCGTTTGAGCATGCTGACCAGCGCGATTAACGGCAGGCCGATCAGGGCGGTCGGGTCGTCGCTTTTCACGTTCTCGACCAGCGCGATACCCAGCGCTTCGATTTTGGCGCTGCCTGCGCAGTCGTACGGCTGATCGCGGCGCAGGTAACGTTCAATCAGGGCGGCATCCAGTTCGCGCATTTGTACGGTAGTGGGCACGTTGGCCACTTGCACGGCATCGGTCGCCGCGTCGAGCAGGCATAGCGCGGTATGGAATACGACTGAGCGGCCGCTCATCGCGCGCAACTGCTGCGCGGCAGCCGCATGTGTTCCCGGTTTTCCGAGAACGGTGTCACCCAGTACCGCTACCTGGTCAGACCCGATGATCAGTGCAGCCGGTGCATCGGTGGCGATTTTGCGGGCCTTCGCCACGGCGAGGCGCATTGCCGTTTCGACCGGTCGTTCCTGATCCAGAGCGCGCTCATCAATGTCCGGTGCCAGACTGCGGCAATCCAGTCCCAGCCGGGCAATCAAGGCCTTGCGATAGCTTGATGACGAGGCCAGTACGAGGTCAGGTAGTGGCATGGCAATTGATACGGGGCGTTGTAAGTGCCTGAAACTGCTGGCGATAAGCGCAATGCGCGTGGTGACAGCCGCTGTCACCAGACCGAAGAACGATGCTAAGTGCTTGGCTTGACAGGGAAATTGGCATGATTATTTTTGACAGCGAGGGGTGGAAATATTATCATGCGCCGTTTATGTCCGGTCCCGCCGCAGCTCATCGCATCGAAGATCCTTTTGGCTTTGCGCGCGCCGCGGAACAGTGCAGCGGGCAATTGATGCTGGCGGCGCTGCCGCGGTTGCAGGATCGCCTGTCCGGAAATGCTGGCATGGTGTCTTATGTCGTGCGTGGCCGGCAGGACGAACGCGGACGCCCGCAGCTGGAACTGAAGATTGCCGCGGGGTTGCATTTGCGTTGCGACCGGTGTCTTAAGCCGATGGAGTATCCGCTGACGCTGAATTCGCGGGTGTTGTTGTCACGGCCGGGAGATGCGCCGCAGGATGGCGATGATCCGGACGAGCCGGAGTGGATTGAAGCGGGGCAGGATCTCGATCTGATGGACCTGATTGAGGACGAAATATTGCTGGGACTGCCTCTGGCAGTGCGGCATGAGCAGGGAAACTGCAGCGCTGGAGATTCCGGTGCTGGCAGGAGCGGGGCAAAGGATACGCCGTTTGCAAAACTGGCAACGCTGCTGGAGCCCCGGAGTACGGATAAACGGTAAATTGAATTAAATTAATTTCAGGAGATCGACATGGCTGTTCAACAAAACAAGAAATCCCCCTCGAAGCGCGGGATGCATCGCTCCCACGACGGACTGGGCAAACCGGCGCTCGCCGTTGAGCCGACTTCCGGCGAAGCGCATCTGCGTCACCACATCAGCCCCAACGGCTACTATCGCGGCAAGAAAGTCATCAAGGCCAAGGGCGAATAATTTTTTCATCGCGGGTAACCGGTCTCGGCGCTTATAAAAAGCCGGAACCCGAAGTGGTGGAGGAACCCTGATGGAAGTGGCCGTAGCCATCGATTGCATGGGCGGCGATCACGGCGCGCGCGTTACGGTGCCCGCGGCGATCGCATGGTCGCGCCGCGACCCCGCATGTCGTTTTATCCTGGTCGGACTGCAGGACGCCATCAATGCCGAGTTGAAATCGGCCGGCGTTGCGGCCGGCCCGCAACTGGCTGTGCGTCATGCCACTGAAGTGGTGGGCATGGATGAACCGCCGGCCAATGCGCTGCGTGGCAAAAAAGACTCGTCGATGCGTGTGGCTATTGACCTCGTCAAGAGCGGTGAGGCGCAGGCCTGCGTCAGTGCCGGCAATACCGGCGCACTGATGGCGACATCGCGATTCGTGCTTAAAACCCTGCCGGGAATCGATCGTCCTGCAATCGCCGGCATGCTGCCCACATTGAAAGGGCACACGCACATCCTTGACCTCGGTGCCAACGTCGACTGCACAGCCGAACATCTGCTGCAGTTTGCGATCATGGGCGCTGAACTGGTCGCTTCAGTCGAGAACAAACCTCGTCCGAGCGTGGGCCTGCTCAATATCGGGACCGAGGATATCAAGGGCAACGATGTCGTCAAGGATGCTGCGACACTGCTGCGTGGCAGCGGATTGAATTTCTTCGGTAACATCGAAGGCGACGACATTTACAAGGGGACTACGGATGTCATCGTGTGCGATGGATTCGTCGGTAATGTGGCATTGAAAACGTCGGAAGGGCTGGCGCAAATGCTGGCCACTTATCTTCGCGAGGAATTTGGCCGTAATGTGTTGACCAGACTTGCGGGCCTGGTGGCGCTGCCGGTGATCAGGGCATTCAAGAACCGCGTTGACCACCGTCGCTATAACGGCGCCAGCCTGCTGGGTTTGCGAGGCGTCGTGATCAAGAGTCACGGTTCCGCGGATGTCTACGGATTCGGTTTTGCAATTGAACATGCGCTCGATGAGGTTCGCAGCGGCATGCTGGAGCACATCATGCGGCGTATGGCGGCATCACAAACGAAAGTTGAGACGGCATGACCGGGATTTATTCGCGCATCATCGGCACCGGCAGCTATCTGCCCGAGAAGGTGCTGACCAACAAGGATCTGGCGGCGTCGATAGAAACATCGGATGAATGGATACGGCAGCGCACCGGCATTCGCGAGCGGCATGTCGCGGCCGAGCATGAAAGCGCGAGTGATCTCGCGCTGCAGGCTTCACGGCGCGCGCTCGAAATGGCGGGAATTCCCGCGGAAAAACTCGACCTGATCATCGTCGCGACGACGACGCCGGACATGGTGTTTCCGGGAACGGCCTGCATACTGCAGGCCAAGCTCGGCATCAAGGACATGCCGGCGTTTGACGTCCAGGCGGTTTGCAGCGGATTTGTCTATGCCCTGGCGACGGCGGACCAGTTCATGCGCTCGGGACAGTACGAACATATTCTGGTGGTCGGTGCCGAGGTCTATTCGCGCATCCTCGATTGGGAAGATCGCGGCACCTGTGTGTTGTTCGGTGACGGGGCGGGAGCAGTCGTGCTGAAGCGGAGCAGCGAGCCCGGCATCCTGGCGACCAGATTGCACGCTGACGGCAGCCACGCCGGGATCCTCTCTGTGCCCGGCTCGGTTTCAGGCGGGAAAATACGGGGGCGTCCGCTGCTGCAAATGGAAGGTGGCGCGGTGTTCAAGTTCGCCGTGAAGGTGCTGGAGGAAGTGGCACTGGAAACGTTGAGTGCGGCGGGGTTGCAGAAAACCGATATCGACTGGCTGATTCCGCATCAGGCCAATATCCGCATCATCCAGTCGACTGCAAAAAAACTCGGTATGTCGATGGAGCGGGTCATCGTAACGGTGGACCGCCATGCCAATACCTCGGCTGCGTCGGTGCCGCTGGCGCTGGACGAGGCGGTACGTGACGGGCGCATACGCCCGGGACACCATGTCATGCTTGAGGGTGTGGGCGGCGGGTTTACCTGGGGCGCGGTTCTTTTGAAGTGGTGAGGATGACGGCATGAAACTGGCACTGGTGTTTCCGGGGCAGGGCTCGCAAACGGTCGGCATGATGCAGGGCTTTGCCGACACAAAAGTCGTGCGTGATACGTTCGCCGAGGCGTCAGCGGCTTTGGGGCAGGATTTGTGGCAGTTAGCAGCCGAGGGTCCTGCGGAAGAACTGAACGCAACGGTGAACACGCAGCCGGTGATGCTGACGGCCGCCTATGCAATGTACCGTGCGTGGCAGGATGCCGGCGGACCCGCGCCCGCGATGGTGGCCGGGCACAGCCTCGGTGAATACACTGCGCTGGTTGTGGCGGGTGTACTCGATTTTGCCGATGCCGTGCCGCTGGTGCGTTTTCGCGCGCAGGCGATGCAGGAGGCGGTTCCCCGTGGCACCGGTGCAATGGCTGCCATACTCGGGCTTGATGATGATGCGGTTCGTTCTGCGTGTGCGGAGTCGGCGCAGGGCGAGGTCGTGGAGCCCGTCAATTTCAACGCGCCCAGCCAGGTGGTCATCGCCGGTCACAAGGCGGCGGTCGAACGCGGAGCGGCAGCGGCCAAGGCACGCGGCGCAAAACGCGCGGTGATGCTGCCGGTCAGTGCGCCGTTTCATTCGTCATTGCTCAAGCCCGCAGCCGAGCGACTGAAAGCGAGAATGCAGGACATCGTGTTTCGTGCACCCCGGGTTGCGGTGGTTAACAATGTCGACGTCGCCACGGTGAACGACCCCGAACAGATCAAGGAAGCTTTGGCGCGCCAGGCTTGTAATCCCGTGCGCTGGGTTGAAACCGTACAGGCGTTTTCGGTACAAGGCGTTACCCATGTCGTCGAGTGCGGTCCAGGCAAGGTGCTGGCCGGTCTGACCAAGCGTATCGTCGATGGCATGCAAGGCTATGCGGTGACGGATCCGGCATCACTGCAACAAACGCTGGAGGCATTGCGATGAGCATATTGACGGGCAAAGTCGCGCTGGTAACCGGTGCGTCGCGCGGTATCGGCAAGGGCATTGCCCTTGCGCTGGGGGCGGCCGGCGCGACCATCGCCGGAACGGCAACGACCACCGCAGGCGCGGACGGGATTACCAAAGAACTGGCGGCGGCCGGGATCGAGGGTGCGGGTTATGCTCTGGACGTCAACGATCCGGCGCAGCTTGATGCCGCATTGGCGGCGATACAGCAGCAACTCGGCGATATCGGCATACTCGTGAATAATGCCGGCATTACACGCGACAACCTGCTGATGCGCATGAAGGATGATGAGTGGGATGCGATCATGTCGACGAATCTCAAATCGGTGTACCGGCTGTCCAAAGCCGTCATCCGCGGCATGATGAAAGCGCGCGCAGGTCGCATCATTAACATCACTTCCGTAATCGGTGCGATGGGCAATGCGGGACAAAGCAACTACGCGGCGGCAAAGGCGGGCGTTGAAGGTTTTTCGCGGGCGCTTGCCCGGGAAATCGGCAGCCGCAATATCACCGTGAATTGCGTGGCGCCGGGATTCATCGATACCGACATGACACGGGACCTCGATGACGGGCAACGCCAGAGCCTGATCGGACAGATCCCGCTGGGACGTCTGGGCAAGGTCGAAGATGTGGCCGGCGCGGTGGTTTTTCTCGCTTCCGACGCTGCGGCGTACATGACCGGATGTACACTGCATGTGAACGGCGGCATGCACATGGGCTAAAATCCCCCGCGCGGTTGCCGGGGCGCATCGGGCAAGACGACGTAACTTGCTGTTTTAAAAAGTTTTTTTAAAATGAGTTTGTGGTAAAATTCACGCTTTTACAGGGGCGTTCCGGTGTTCTAATCGGCAGTACGGATCGATCCATTATCTTCAAGCAACGCGAAAGGGAACAGTAGATGGAAAATATCGAGCAACGCGTCAAAAAGATTGTTGCCGAGCAGTTGGGTGTCAACGATGCGGACGTCAAAAACGAGTCCTCATTCGTCAATGATCTGGGCGCAGACTCGCTGGACACTGTCGAGCTCGTGATGGCGCTGGAAGAGGAGTTCGAGACCGAGATTCCCGACGAGGACGCCGAGAAAATCACCACGGTCCAGCAGGCTGTGGACTACATCAAGTCGAACACCAAGGCTTGAAATTCCAGGAAGGGCTCATCCCTTCCACTTGAGTCAATCAACATGGCCGGGATGCCGTCAACTCCCGTCGCTTGAGACATGCCACGTCCTACCACCCGCAGAGTTGTCGTGACCGGTCTGGGGATCATCTCCCCGGTAGGAATCGGGCTGACCGAGTCCTGGGGAAATATCACTGCCGGCAAGTCCGGTATCACACGAATCTCGCGTTTTGATCCGTCTGCATATACCTCGCAGATTGCCGGCGAGGTCAAAGGATTTGATGCAAGCCGCTACATCCCGGCGAAGGAAGCGCGGCGATTCGATGTTTTCATTCACTATGGGCTGGCAGCCGGTATCGATGCGATGAAAGATGCCGGTCTGGATCTCGATCGTCTTAACCCGGAAATGATCGGCGTTTGCATCGGTTCCGGCATCGGCGGTCTGCCGCTGATCGAAGAAACACATAATGCCATGCTTGCCGGAGGACCGCGCAAAATCTCGCCGTTCTTTGTGCCGGGCACGATCATCAACATGATTTCCGGCCAGTTGTCGATCATGCACGGCCTGCAAGGCCCAAATATTTCTGTCGTAACCGCCTGCACCACCGCCAATCACAGCATTGGTGAGGCAGGACGGCTGATCGAATACGGCGATGCCGACATCATGATTGCCGGCGGCGCGGAATCCACGGTATCGCCGCTGGGGATTGGCGGCTTCAGCGCGGCACGCGCGTTGTCGTCGCGCAATGACGATCCTGCGGCTGCAAGCCGTCCGTGGGACAAGGATCGCGACGGATTTGTCATGGGTGAAGGTGCCGGCGTACTGGTGCTTGAGGAATTTGAGCACGCCAAGGCGCGCGGCGCGCGGATTTACTGCGAACTGGCGGGCTACGGGATGGGCGCCGATGCGCATCACATCACCGCGCCATGCGAGGACGGAGCAGGAGCCATGCGTTGCATGAACAATACCCTGCGCAATGCCGGCCTCAACCACGACCAGGTTGACTACATCAACGCCCACGGCACGTCGACGCCGCTGGGTGACATTGCCGAAACCGTTGCGGTGAAGAGCTGTTTCGGCGAACACGCAAAAAAACTTTGCGTCAGTTCCACCAAATCCATGACCGGTCATCTGCTGGGTGCCGCAGGCGGTATCGAAGCGGTGTTTTCGGTGCTGGCGATACGCGATCAGGTTGCACCGCCGACCATCAATCTGTTTGATCAGGATCCGCAATGCGATCTTGATTATGTGGCGAACACCGCGCGTCCGATGAAAATCGACGTGGCGCTTTCCAA
>JAOUIN010000345.1 GCA_029883965.1 Betaproteobacteria bacterium | reverse complement strand
TCAGATTCTGCAGAAAAAGGTCATAGGCGCGCTTCTCGCACAGCCGAAGTTCCAGCTGCAGACGAAACAACTCCAGCCGGATATCGCGGCCGATGTCGTCGTCCGCCGCAGCGGATTTTTTACGTTTCGGTGTATTACTCAATTGAAGCTCCCAAGTCAAAATCGTTTCACCGCCAAGGCGCCAAGAGCGCCAAGAAACCCTATAAAACAAAAAGTTCTTTGCTTTTGTTCTTCTTGGCGCTCTTGGCGCCTTGGCGGTTAATGCTCTTTTCAGTACTTATTCGCAATCGGCAGTTCCTGTGCCGGAAACAACGTGATGACTTTCGCGCCGTCGGGCGTCAGCACCACTTCTTCCTCGATGCGTGCCGCCGAAACACCGTCCTTGGCCGGGCAAAAGGTCTCGACCGCGAACACCATGCCCGCCTTCAGCTCGTACGTGTCCTTGAACGAATTCAGCCGCGAGATCAGCGGCCGCTCGTGCAATCCGAGCCCGAGGCCGTGGCAGAAGTTCAGACCGAAGGCTGCCATCTCGCTTTCGAAACCGATCTCCTGCGCTTTCGGGAAGGCCTGTGCCACGCGGTCAGTGCTGATCCCCGGCCGTAGCGAATCGATGGCGCTATCCATCCATTCGCGCGCCTTGCGATAAGCATCGTGTTGGGCCGCAGTCGCCGAACCAACGGTGAACGTGCGGTAGTAGCAGGTCTTGTAACCCATGTACGAATGGATCAGGTCGAAATAGGCCTGGTCACCGGGACGGATCATGCGGTCAGTGAAATTGTGCGGATGCGGGCTGCAGCGCTCGCCGGCAATGGCGTTGACTGCTTCGACACAGTCCGAACCCATTTCGTAGAAACGCTTGGCGGCCATCGCGACGATTTCATTTTCGCGCACGCCCGGCTTCAGCGCTTCAAAAATGTCCTGATAGACGCCGTCACCCATCGCCGCCGCCATATTGAGCAGGGTGATCTCGTCATGGCTCTTGATCTCGCGCGCATCAAGCATGACCTGCTGACCGTCCATGACCTTCAGGCCCAGCTTCTGCAGGGCAAACAGGAACGGCGGCTCGACCACGTCGATACCGATCGGCATGTCGGCGACGCCTTCCTGCTTCAGAATGTCGTAAATCTCCTTCGCTGCGGCTTCGAACAACCCGACTTTCGGCGACACCGCGCCGCGCAGTCCGGCAAGGCCCGGGATGTTGTGGTTCTTCGGCAGCCATGGCGCGTAGAGCTTGTGGTGGCGAACTGCCGAACCAAAATCCCATACCCACGGCTCACCGTTGCCGGTCAGCAGGCACCAGCGCGTGAGTTTGTCACGCGCCCACTCGCCGATGACCGTGCTCGAGATGTAACGCATGTTGATCTGATCAAACACCAGCACTGCGCCGAGTTTGGATTTGGCCAGTGCATTACGGGTGCGCGCGAGACGATACTCGTGCAGGCGCTGGAAATTCACGCGCTCCTCAAAATCCACCTGCATGCGGCCCGGCGCCTGCAGCGGTCGTTCCCACTGATGATTGGGATTCGCCGGATCAAACAGCACATCGGGCGCGCTGGAAATCGCGCTTTTCGGGTCGATACCCGCAGTTTTTATTTTTTTAGGCTCGACCGCCCTGGTTTTGGCTTTGCGTGCCATAATAATTTCTCCAATAAATCAGGTACTTATAATTCTAATCCGCCCTGATGCCCGCCGCCTTGATGATCGGCGTCCACTTCGCCAGTTCACTCTTAACATAAGCGTGCAGCTCCTCGGGCGTGGTCGGCGCCACCACGGCACCGCGCTGCAGGATGGCGTCTTTCACTTCCTGCGTATTGAGGATGCCGGTGATTTCGCGGTGCAGCTTCACCAGGACCGGCTTCGGCGTCTTCGCCGTCGTGAACAGGCCGAACCACAATTGCGCCTCCATGCCGTCGAGCCCCGCCTCGGTCGCGCTCGGGATGTCCGGCGCGCCGATGAAACGTTCCTTGCTCGACACCGCAATCGCGCGCACCTTGCCTGACTTCAGTTGTGCATGCGCGGTGATCGGCGACAGAAACGAGATCTGGGTCTCGCCCGACAGGATCGAAGTCAGTGCAAAGCCCGCACTCTTGTACGGAATGTGCTGCACCTTGACCTTGGCGACCTGCTTGAACAGTTCACCGGTCAGATGGCTGATGGTGCCGTTGCCCGCCGACGCATAGCTCAGGTCCTTCTGCTTCGCCAGTGCGACCAGTTCCTGCGCGTTCTTGGCCGGCACCGACGGATGCACCACCAGCACGGTGACGCCGGTCGCCGTCTTGGTCAACGGCGCGAAATCCTTCAGCGGATCGTACGGCAGATTCTTGTACAGCGACACCGCACTCACCATCGGCCCGGCATGGCCCATGATCAGCGAATAACCGTCAGGCGCGGCCTTGGCCACGACTTCGGCGGCGAGCGTGCCGCCGGCACCGGCGCGATTGTCGACCACCACGGACTGACCCCAGCGCTCGGTCAGCCGCTGACCGATGTAGCGCGACAGATAGTCCGCGGTGCTGCCCGCACCCTGCCCCATGATGCGAATGGGCTTGGACGGGAACTTGTCTGCGGACTCAGCCGCAATGACGGCCGGCGCAGCCAGCAACGACACACCGAATACGATGCCCTGCAGTGACACTGACAATCTACGCATGGTCCCCTCCGATTAGGTTCAGGTTTTTCCGACTCTTACAGCCCTGCGCGTTGCTGGTACGACAAATCCATGTATTTCGCCGGC
>JAOUIN010000062.1 GCA_029883965.1 Betaproteobacteria bacterium | reverse complement strand
GCCCGTACAGATTGCTGCCCAGCAACATCGCGTACTTGCCGTCGCCGATGGCCCAGCTCCCGGGTATCGTGCCAATGGCGAGCATGACGCCCAGGATCACGCCGGGCCAGAACGCAAGATGGAAACTCCACGGTGAATGCTTTGCCAGTGGTGCCAGCAGGAACACCGGCGCCAGTCCCATCACCATCGTGCCGCTGACGGTCGTGGCCTTGAGGATGTCGGTGCCGGCGATCATCGGCAGGTTGCCGAGTATCGCGAAGGCGACCATGGTCCACATGCCGATGACCATCGCGCGTGCACCGGGCATGCGCCCGGCGAGCATCGGCAGTTCCTGGCCGATGGATTTTGCAACCGACGAGAAAGTCGAATCCAGGGTCGACCCTGCGGCCATGATCATGACCACGGTCATCAGCAGGTAGGGCAGCGTGCCGAAGGCGAGCGCCACCGCGCCGGGCATGTTGTCACCCGCGGGCAGGCCTTCGAGCCTGGCATGCACGCCGACCAGGCTGAACGCCAGTATGCAGATGAACCCCAGCACGCCGGCGACGATCATGGCGCGCAGCATCGTTTTCTCGCGCGTGATGAAGCCGCGATCGGTCAGCACCGGATCGTGAAACGGATACGACACCACTTGCAGCAGGGCCACCAGCAACAGGTCGACGCCGGCATTGAGGCGGAAATCCCCCGTCGTCAGCAGTGTGCCGAGACCGTGCTTGGGCAGCACCAGGAACAGTACCACGCCCAGCACCAACACGAACAGCACGGCCTGGATCACGTCGGTGACGATTGAACTGCGCAAACCGCCCTTCATGCTGTAGACCAGCGTGGCTGCGGTGAACAGCAGGGCCGAGGCGATGAAAGTTGCGCTGCCTGCAGCGCCGTAATAGGCGCCGACCACGGCGGTGTTGCTCCACACCTCGTTGTAGAGCCGGATCAGGATCGCCAGCGTGAACGCGAGCGCGGCGAGCCGGCCGTAGCGGCCGATCAGGAAGGACACCAGGCCGGTGGCGCCATGTCGCGTGCGCAGCCAGTAGATCACGATGCCCGCGACCGGGATCGACAGCCAGTAGGTGGCGTAGGCGAGTCCGCCGACCACGCCGTAGGCCGCACCCAGATTGGCGGCGTTGGTCACCGACTTGGCGAAGATCCAGCTGATAAAAATGCTGCACACCAGCGCCCACTCGGTCGCGGGCCGGCCGCTGTCGTCGCTGCCGCTGAAAAAACTGGCATCGGTGCGCGAACGCGGGGAAATCGCGTACATCACGCCGCCGTAGAGCAGCAGGAATCCCCAGAAGTAGACCGCGAACGTCGGTTCGATCATGAAGGTTGCAGTCAGCTAAGAGTCAAACGGTTGCCAAGTGTCAACGGTTAATCAACCAGCGCGCCGCCGCAGCTGGAGCCCTGTCCTGCGGTGCAGCCGTAGCAATGATCTTTGACCACGATGGCGTTGCCGGTCAGGTCGCTGCCGATGAGGTCGCGCAGATGGCTGCGCGGCCGGTTTTTCCAGGCGATGGGCAGGTCGAGCATCTGGTTGAAATCGCAGTCATACACATAGCCTTGCCAGTCCACGGACAGCAGCGTGCGGCACATCACCGCATCCAGGTTGGCCGGCTGGTAGGCGTTCTTGAGCACGTTCATGTAATGCTCGAACTGGCCTTTTGACACCAGGGTACTGCCGAAGCGCTGGATCGGCATGTTGGTTATGACATAAAGCTCGTTGAATACAATGCCGTAGCTGTCGTGCAGATGGTGCTTGTAGTCGCGTTGCAATTGTTGTTGTTCCGGCGGCAGAACCGGGCCCTGCGGGTTGTAAACCAGATTGAGTTTCAGCGGCGAGCCGGGCTGCCCGTAGCCATGCGCATTGAGCAGTTGCAGTGCACGGATGCTGGTGCCGAATACGCCCTTGCCGCGCTGGCGATCGACATTGTCTTCGATATAACAGGGCAGAGACGCGACGACCTCGACCTGATGATCAGTCAGGTACTGCGCGAGATCCTGCTGGCCGGGTTCGAACAGGATGGTCAGGTTGCAGCGGTCGATCACCCGTACGCCGATTTCGCGTGCGGCCCCGACCAGCATGCGGAAGTGCGGGTTCAGCTCCGGCGCGCCGCCGGTGACATCCAGCGTCCTGATGCCGGCGTCTTTGATATAGGCAACGACCTCGAATATGGTTTCCCGCGCCATCATTTCCGTGCGCGTCGGGCCGGCGTTGACATGACAATGCAGGCAGCTCTGGTTGCATTTGTAGCCGAGATTCACCTGCAACGTGTCGGGCCGTCGCCGGCGTATCTCCGGGAAATCGCGGGACTCCATCAAGGGCAGTGTGGCGTGCATCAATCAATTCCTGAAATCGGGTGTTGTCGGTTTAAGCTGGAGCGATGCAGCGCGTAACAACGCCTGCAGCGTGTCAGCAGCCGCGGACTATACGTGAGTCGCCGGCAATGAACGGTCCTTACAGATGGATTTCGTCGCGGTTGCTCCGGGGCCGCAGCGTAATTCTGTCTTAGCCAACATCCAAGGGCGAACATGCCGGTTGCATTCTGGACCGATCATTCTATAATCGATTCGGATTCACTGCACCTGGTGCAGGTGTCACCGGGTAGCGACGCCGCGCGGGTATCCGGCCTGAAAGCCGTCTGATCAAACTGAAGAAGCGGAGGTCAATGTGAAGAATCTGGGTAACGCCATCATCCTGCTGGTGTCACTGCTGTCGCTGTCCGCATGGGCAGCAGATGGCCTGATTACGGTGAAAAGCGCGCACAGCGTCAAGGACACGATTGATCGCTTCGAGGCTGCGGCCAAGGCGCGCGGACTCAACGTGTTCCTGCGGCTTGATCATGCTGCCGGTGCAAAAAAGATCGGCAAGGAACTGCGACCCACCGAACTTCTGGTGTTCGGCAACCCGCAGGGCGGCACGCCGTTGATGGAATGCGCGCAGTCCGCCGGCATTGATCTGCCGCTGAAAGCGCTCGCCTGGCAGGATGCCGCCGGGCAGGTCTGGCTGGGTTACAACGATCCTGCGTTTCTGGCAGCACGGCACGCAGCAAAAGACTGTCCTGTCGTGCCGAATCTGAGCAAGGCGCTGGGCGGACTCGCAGCGGAGGCCGTGCGGTAGTGGCACGACCGCGCGAGTTCGACGGCGATGCAACGCTGGAGCGCGCGATGCATGCGTTCTGGACCGGAGGGTACAAGGCGACCTCGCTCGAGGATCTTTGTGGCGTAACGGGGCTCAGCCGGTCCAGTCTGTATGCCGCATTTGGCGGCAAGCGGGCGTTGCTGCACCGCTCGCTGGCCCGGTATGAGGAGCAGGCGGTGGCACGCATCAAGTCGGCACTGGCGAAACCATTGCCGGTGCGGGAAGCAATTGCACTCTTTATCGGTGAGTTGATCGAGCGTATCGTTGCAGGTCCGGGGCGTAACGGTTGTTTTATCGGCAATTGCGCGGCAGAGCTGGCGGCGCGGGATCGCGCCACTGCCGCTCGGGTGCGGCAAAGTCTTGCCCGGATCGAAGCGGCTTTTCGCGACGCACTTGTAAAAGGCCAGGCCAGAGGCGAAATCGCTGCCTCTGCGGATGTGGATTCATTGGCGCGTTTTCTTGTTTCCGGCATACAGGGTTTGCGTCTGGTCGGGAAAGTCAATCCGGATCGCGTCGCGCTTGCCGACATTGCTAAGGTCATGCTGCGTTGCCTTGAATGACTGCGCCTGCCGGATTGGATCCTGTGCGGAAAATGGCGTGCGCGTTGACCGCAAACCTCTGATTGCGTTACATTTCCTGACCTCTCCGCGAGGTCGAGCAGTCCATGCCCAAAACCAGCAAACCCCCATCATCTGCCCCTGCGTTCGAGACCGCGCTGGCGGAGCTTGAAAAAATCGTTGAAGCCATGGAGGAAGGCCAGATGCCGCTGGAGCAGTCGCTGGCCGCCTACAAGCGTGGTGCCGAACTGCTCAAGGTTTGTCAGGCACAGCTGCAGGATGCCCAGCAGCAGGTAAAAATTCTGGAAAACAGCGTGCTGAAGAATTTCGGCACAACCGAGCAGTAGCTCGTTCCAACATTGTGACCAACACCGGTTTTCAGGCCTGGGCTGCAGCCGGGCAGGAACGTATCGAAGCGTTTCTGCAGCAGGTGCTGCCGCAGCCCGACATCGCGCCGCAGCGCCTGCATGCGGCGATGCGCTATGCCGTGCTCGGTGCCGGCAAGCGCGTGCGCCCACTGCTGGCTTATGCTGCCGGTGAACTGTCGCGGGCCGATCCGGAACGGACAACAGTGGCCGGTGCGGCCGTCGAAATCATCCACGCCTATTCGCTGGTGCACGACGACCTGCCGAGCATGGACGACGACGTGTTGCGGCGGGGCAAGCCAACCTGTCATGTCGAGTTCGATGAGGCAACCGCACTGCTGGTCGGTGACGCACTGCAGAGCCTGGCGTTCCAGCTGCTTGGGGAATACCGTCTCACCGACGATGCCGGCGCGCAACTCGAAATCGTCAAACTGCTGGCAAGAGCTGCCGGTTCACGCGGCATGGCCGGGGGTCAGGCAATAGACCTGGCGGCTGTGGGCAAGACCTTGTCAGTGCCGGAACTGGAGTTCATGCATATACACAAGACCGGCGCACTGATCCGCGCCGCGGCAGTACTCGGCGCACGTTGCGGCAACGGGCTCAGCGAGGCCGAGTTTGCGCGGGTCGATGCATTTGCCAAGGCCGTGGGACTGGCTTTTCAGGTGGTCGATGATGTGCTCGATGCGGACGCGCCGACGGCGACGCTGGGCAAGACCGCCGGCAAGGATGCCGAGCAGGGCAAACCCACCTATGTCAGCGCCATGGGTATTGCCCAGGCCAAGGCGCTGGCGGCGGAGTTGCGCGAGGATGCGTTGCAGGCGATTGCGCCGTTCGGTCAGCGCGGCGCAAGATTGGCACAACTGGCGGATTTCATTGTGCTGCGCAAGTTCTGAGACAATGGCGCCATGAGCGGAACATTGACCATGTCAGGAGCCGGGGAACACGACAAGCCGGATTTCGGGTTGCTGGAATCCATTGCAGAGCCGCGCGACCTGCGGCTGCTGGAGCGCAGCCAGCTGCCGCGGCTCGCGAACGAGTTGCGCACCTATCTGCTGGAGTCGGTCAGTCAGACCGGCGGGCATCTGTCGTCGAATCTCGGCACGGTCGAGCTGACCATTGCGCTGCATTATGTTTTTGACACGCCGCATGACCGGCTGGTGTGGGATGTGGGCCATCAGACCTATGGCCACAAGATCCTGACCGGCCGCCGCGAAGCCATGAAGGGGCTGCGGATGTGGCAGGGGCTTTCCGGCTTTCCGCGGCGCGAAGAGTCCGAGTACGACACCTTCGGCACGGCGCACTCGAGTACGTCGATCAGCGCCGCGCTCGGCATGGCGGTTGCGGCAAAACTCAAAGGTGAACCCCGGCACGCGGTGGCGATCATCGGGGATGGCGCGATGAGCGCGGGGATGGCGTTCGAGGCGCTTAATAACGCCGGCGACATGGATGTTGATCTGCTGGTGATACTCAACGACAACGACATGTCGATTTCACCGCCGGTGGGCGCGCTGAACAAATATCTGGCGCGGCTGATGTCGGGCCGTTTTTATGCCGCCGCCAAGGGCCTGGGCGAAAAAATGCTGGGCGATCTGGCGCGACGCACCGAAGAGCACGTCAAGGGCATGGTCACGCCGGGCACGCTGTTCGAGGAGTTCGGCTTCAACTACATTGGTCCAATCGACGGCCACGATCTTGATGCGCTGATTCCGACACTGCACAACATCAAGCGCCTGAAGGGGCCGCAGTTCCTGCATGTGGTCACGCGCAAGGGCCAGGGCTACAAGCTCGCGGAAGTGGATCCGATCCTGTATCACGGTGTGTCCAAGTTCAATCACGTCAGCGGCATTGCCGGCGGCAAGTCCGGCGGCAAGCCGACGTACACCCAGGTATTCGGCGACTGGCTGTGCGACATGGCCGCGCGCGATCCGCGTCTGGTGGCCATTACCCCGGCGATGCGCGAAGGCTCGGGCATGGTCCGGTTCGCAGCGGAGCACCCCAACCGATATTTTGATGTCGGCATAGCCGAGCAGCATGCGGTTACGTTCGCCGCAGGAGTCGCCTGTGAGGGCTACAAGCCGGTGGTCGCGATTTATTCGACTTTCCTGCAGCGCGCCTACGATCAGTTGATTCACGATGTGCAGATCCAGAATCTGCCGATCATTTTTGCGCTGGATCGCGGCGGCCTGGTGGGCGCGGACGGTGCGACGCATAACGGCAGTTTCGACCTGACGTATCTGCGGTGCCTGCCCAACATGACGGTGATGGCGCCGGCCGATGAAAATGAGTGCCGGCAGATGCTCTATACCGCGTTCCAGATGGATACGCCGGTGGCCGTGCGCTACCCGCGCGGCAGCGGGCCGGGCGTGGCGATTGAAAAAGCGATGAAGGCGTTGCCGGTCGGCCGCGGGGAGATCCGCCGCGAGGGCGCGGGCGGCGTCGCGATCCTGGCTTTCGGCTCGATGCTGACGCCGGGCCTGGCGGTCGCCGGCGAATTCGATGCGACAGTGGCTAACATGCGTTTTGTCAAACCGCTGGACGAGGACCTCGTGCGCGCGCTTGCCGGGAAACATTCATTGCTGGTGACGATCGAGGAGAACGTGGTCATGGGCGGCGCCGGCAGCGCGGTGCTGGAGGTGCTGGAGAGACTGGGCTGCACGGTCCCCGTACTGCAACTGGGATTGCCGGACCGGTTCATCGACCAGGGTGATCCGGCACTGCAGCTGGCCAGCGTCGGGCTGGATGCCGCCGGTATTGCCGATTCGATTCGTGAGCGGCTCGCCAGGGTAAAGCCGCAATGAAGCCGCGCGACCTCGGTGTACAAAATATGCGTGATTCGGACATGCGCGAAGAAAACGTCATGGACGGTTACGCCAGGAATGACCAGTACAATCCGGAAACCATCCGCCGCATTGCCGACCGGTATCGCGAAGTGCTCAGGGACGTCGGCGAGGATCCCGACCGCGAAGGTCTCGTCAAGACGCCGGAACGGGTGGCCAAGGCCCTGCAATTTCTGACGCACGGCTATGATCTCGATCCGGCGGAAATTCTGCGCTCGGCCATGTTCACCGAGGAATACCAGCAGATGGTGATCGTGCGCGACATCGAGGTGTATTCGCTGTGCGAGCATCACCTGCTGCCGTTCTTCGGCAAGGCGCATGTCGCGTATATTCCACAGGGCCGCATCGTCGGCCTGTCGAAAGTGCCCCGAGTGGTCGATGCCTACGCGCGGCGGCTGCAGGTGCAGGAGCGGCTGACGGTGCAGATCCGTGATTGCATTCAGGAAACCCTGAATCCCGCCGGCGTTGCGGTGGTGATCGAAGCGCAGCACATGTGCATGATCATGCGCGGCATCCAGAAACAGAATTCGATCGCATCGACGTCCGCGTTCACCGGCGAATTCAACAAGGACGTCACCCGGGCCGAGTTCCTGCGCCTGATCGCGTCGCGCGCTTGATCGAGCGAATGATAAAAATACGAATAAAATCAAATATTTACGATATACCGCAAGCTTGCGGTCGGTGACCGCGCCATGTCCGATACAACAACCGGCAAACGCACCAAAGAGTTCACCATCGAGCAGTTCCTGCCCGATGTGCGGCGCGGGCAGATGGTGATATTGGTCGACAGCGAGGACCGCGAGAACGAAGGTGATCTGTTCGTCGCTGCCGAACGCGCAACGCCCGCAGCGATCAACTTCATGGCGAGCGAAGGTCGCGGCCTGATTTCGCTGGCGCTGACCGAAGACCGTTTGCGCACGCTGGGCCTGTCACTGATCACTGACGACACCGGCAACCAGTCGAAATTCGGCACCGCATTTGCAACGCCGATCGACGCCCGTGAGGGCGTGGGTTCGGGCATGTCTGCGCCCGATCGCGCGCGGACCATTGCGGTGGCCATCGCGGACAATGCCAAACCAGCCGACCTGATCCGGCCCGGCCGGCTGCAGACACTGCGCGCGCTGGACGGCGGCGTGCTGGTGCGGCGCGGCCATACCGAGGCGGCGGTGGATCTCGCCAGGCTTGCAGGCCTCAAGCCTGCCGGCGTGATCTGCGAAATCATGAATCCCGACGGCACGATGGCGCGACGTCCCGATCTGGAACACTTTGCTGCGAAACACGGCATCCGCATACTCGATATCGCCGATCTCGTCGCCTATCGCGACAACGAGCGCGCGATCCGACGCAAGGCCGAGACCGTGCTGCCGACGAGCAAGGCCGGCGAGTTCAAGATGATTGTGTACGCCGACAACCTGGAAACCAATCTGTTTGTTGCGCTGGTCAAGGGCGAGATCAAACCCGGAGAACCGGCGCTGGTGCGCCTGCATTCGCAGTGCCTGACCGGTGACGTGTTCGGCTCCGAGCGTTGCGATTGCGGCGAGCAACTGGATGCTGCGATGGCGATGATTGAAAAAGCCGGCAGCGGCGTGCTGATCTACATGTTTGACGAAGGTCGTGGCATCGGCCTGCTCAACAAGATCCGCGCCTATGCGCTGCAGGACCAGGGGCAGGACACCGTTGAAGCCAATCACGCGCTGGGCTTTGCTGCCGACATGCGTGATTACCGTGCCGGTGCGCACATCCTGTTTGATCTGGGGGTGCGTGAAGTGCGGCTGATGACCAACAACCCCGACAAGGTCGCGGCACTTGCCGATTACGGCCTCAAGGTGGTGGAGCGCGTTGCCGTCGAAGTGCCGCCACGCAATGCCAACCGCAGTTACCTTGATACCAAGCGCACCAAGTTCGGTCACCTGCTGTCAATGGTGGGCGGTGAGCGGGATCGCGACAAGTAGAGCTGCAGCCCAATAGCAGAGCTGCGGTTCAGAAACGCCGTATCAGCGTCAGCGCCTGCCCGTCGCGCTTCATGTCGGTGCGGTTGAGAAAACTCATGCCCAGCAGCGCGATTTTCAGTCCATCGCCTTCCAGCACCACGGCGTCTACGGCATGCAGCGTGATGTCACCGACTTTCACGGTGTCCAGCTTGATCTTGTAGGCCCGAGCGCGGCCGTTGGCCGTCTGCGTGTAGCCGCGCTCACCGTTCAGGTAATTGATGCCCAGCCGCCGTGCTTCGGCGCTGGGCAGCGCGATGGAGGTCGCGCCGGTATCGACCAGGAACTGCACGGTCCCGCCGTTGACCTGGCCCAGCGTCTGGTAGTGACCCTGGGCGTCGGCGGTCAAAGTGACCGAAGAGGCCGAACTGGGCGCGGAGAGGCTGGGGCCGCGGATGCGCCAGCCGCTGGCCAGCGGCAGCGTCTGCCGCCGTCCCTGGTATTCGATGACTGCCGCGCTGCTGTCAGCGGCGAGCAGCTTGATGCCCTCGGGCGAGGTCTGCCCGATGGACAACGTGCGCGGTTTGCCGTCGTCGACGACGACGACCGCCTTGCCGCTGAACAGTCCGACGATGCTGATTTCCGCGGCCGCGACCGCCAGCGGGCCGAGCAGGAGAGCTGAAAGGATTGCTTTAATATTGAAATATGCCAACTCAGTTTTTTTCATGATGCCTCCATGAAGCCCGTCGCCATTTTTCGCCATGCGCCTGTCGAAGGGCCAGCCTATTTTGCCACGTACCTTGAGAACAGGAATATTCCCTTTGAAGTCATCGGGATAGATGTCGGCGCATCGGTGCCGGCGAACGCCGCCGGATATGCCGGCCTCTGTTTCATGGGTGGCCCCATGAGTGTTAACGATAGCCTTCCGTGGATTCCGCAGGTGCTTGCGCTGATACGCGATGCGGTGGCGCGTGACGTGCCGGTGATCGGACATTGCCTGGGAGGGCAGTTGATGGCCAGGGCGCTGGGTGCCGCAGTGACACGCAACGCGGTCAAGGAGATCGGCTGGGGTCAGGTTGAGGTGCTGGATCATCCGCACGCGCGGCACTGGCTGGGCGACGGACTGCGCAATTTCCTGTCCTATCACTGGCACGGTGAAACCTTTGCGATTCCCGCGGGTGCCACGCGCATCATGAGCAGTGCGTGGTGTGCTAATCAGGCCTTCGTCATGGGCAGGCATTTCGCAATGCAGTGCCATGTCGAAATGACCGCTTCAATGATCCGTGCCTGGTGTCGCGAATGGGCAGCGGAGGTTGAATTGCTTGCGGGCCGCCTGGAGTCGGTGCAGACGCCCGCCGAAATGGAGGACGGCATTGCCGCGAAACTGCGTGCGCTGAATGCCGTGGCTGACCGGATTTACGGCCGCTGGGTCAGCGGGCTCGCGGCGTGATCAGATCAGCATTGTCCAGGCGGCACCGACCGCCGCACAGACGCCGATCATCGGCATGATGCCGGCTTTCCAGCGCCACAGCGCGAGAAAAGCGGCAATGCCGATGATGGCCGATGGCCAGTCGAAGCGACCGTCCAGACCATCCGGCCACAACACGTGGTACGCGAAAAACACCGCGAGATTGAGGATCACGCCGACTACTGCGGCGGTGATGCCGGTCAGCGGCGCAGTGAATTTCAGGTCACCGTGCGTGGTTTCCACCAGCGGACCGCCGAGGAATATGAACATGAAGCTCGGCAGGAACGTGAAGTAGGTGACCACCGTCGCCGCCAGTGCGCCGGCGATGAACAGGTTGTCGGCGCCGAGGAACTGCGTGGTCCAGCCGCCGACGAAGCCGACGAATGCGACCACCATGATCAGCGGGCCTGGTGTGGTCTCCCCCAGTGCCAGGCCATCGATCATCTGCAGCGGCGTGACCCATTGATACTGTTCGACGGCGG
>JAOUIN010000061.1 GCA_029883965.1 Betaproteobacteria bacterium | reverse complement strand
TAACGACCCTTGACCTCGCACAGCGACGTGAACGCTTCGTCGGTGCGCAGGCTTGCAGTCCCGTTCACGCGCAAGGCCTCGTCTATGCCGGGCACCAGGAAAATCGCCCCGATGCGGCCGGTCTTGATAATGTTTGAAAACGTGTCCAGGCGGTTGTTGCCGGCCCAGTCCGGCACGATCAGCGTGTTCTCGTCAATCACCTTCACGAACCCGGCATCACCGCCGCGCGGCGATGCATCCATGTTGCCCTGTTCATCGCAGGTAGACAGCACGACAAAACGCGCCAGCGCCAGGAAGTTGATGCAGTGCCGGTCCAGCGCCGCGATCTGCTTTTTGACGGCGCGCTCGTTCGGCATGGTGTAGAGCGCGCGCAATTCCTGCTCAGATGTTATGACCGCCATGATGCCCCCGGGACAAATGAAAACAAAAAGTTTCCGGCCTGGAAGTGCCGCCGATCAACCGGCGGCGCCGGCTGCCGGCAAATCCACCTCGGCATTGTCGAGCAGCCTGGTCCTGCCGAGCCGTGCCGCGCCCAGGACGACCAGTTCGGTTTCGCCGTTGACCGGCGGCTGCAGATCCGACCGGCGCCGCACCGCGACGTAATCCGGTTTCCAGCCCTTGTCCGCCAGCACCGACATGCCGTGCAGTTCCAGACGCTGGTAGTCGTGAGTGCCCGCCAGCAATTCCGCCTGTACTTCCTGCAACACCTTGTAGAGCCGCGGCGCCTCGCGCCGTTCCTCCGGCGACAGGTAGCCGTTGCGCGATGACAGCGCAAGCCCGTCGGGTGCGCGTACGGTATCTGCCGGAATGATTTCAATCGGCAGCGCGAACTGGCGCACCATGTCGCGCAGCACCAGGTACTGCTGGTAATCCTTCTTGCCGAAAATCGCCGAGTGCGGCATCACCAGGTTGAACAGCTTCAGCACCACCGTTGCGACACCGCTGAAATGCCCCGGACGATGCTCGCCTTCGAGGATGTTCTGCAGGTCCGAGGGCTCGACGACAAAAGTCTGAGGCTCGGGATAAATCGCCTTCTCGTCGGGCACGAACACGACATCGACGCCGGCGGCACGCAGTTTTTCGCAATCGGCCTTCAGCGTGCGCGGATAACGGTCAAAGTCGTCGCGCGGCCCGAACTGCAGCCGGTTGACGAAAATGCTGACCACCGTACAGGCCGCGCGCGGCTTGGCCACACGCATGAGTTCGATATGGCCGTCATGCAGGTTACCCATGGTCGGCACGAACACGTTGTCCGGTTCGCGCCGCAGGCGCTCCCGCAGTTCCGGGACAGAGTGAATAACGTCCATTGATTAACGCCTATTGGCTACAGGCGATCATTGTTCGGATGGAAAAGGCCGCATTATAGGGCCCGCGGCGCTGCGGCCAAAATGCGGCCGGGACGGCGATGCGCGGGAAAATCAGAACGAGTGTTCGCGCCCCGGAAACGTGCCGTCGCGGACTTCCTTCACGTACAGCGCAACTGCCTCCTGTATGGAACCGGCACCCTTCATGTAGTTCTTGACGAACTTGGCCTTCTTGCCGGGATAGACGTCGAGCATGTCGTGCAGCACCAGCACTTGCCCGTGGCAATCAACACCGGCACCGATGCCGATGGTGGGCACATTGGCGGCAGCGGTAATCTGGCTCGCGAGGGCTGCGGGTATGGCTTCGAGCACGATCATGCCAGCACCCGCCTGCTCGAGGATGCGCGCATCGTCGAGCATGCGCTGCGCATCATCTTCGGCCTTGCCCTGCACGCGGTAACCGCCCAACTGGTGCACCGACTGCGGCGTCAGGCCGAGGTGGCCGCAAACGGGGATGCCGCGTTCGGTCAGGAATGAAATGGTGTCCAGCATCGGCCGCCCGCCTTCGATCTTCACCATCTGCGCGCCGGCCGCCATGATTTCAGCGGCGTTGCGGAAGGCTTCCTGCGGGCTGATCTGAAACGTGCCGAACGGCATGTCGCCGATGATGAATGCGCGCTTCGCGCCCCGCGACACGCATTGCGTGTGATACACCATGTCGCGCAGGCTCACCGGCAGCGTGGATTCATGGCCCTGCAGCACGTTGCCGAGCGAATCACCGACCAGCAGGGTTTCGAGGCCGGCAGCATCGAGCAGCGCCGCGAAGCTCGCGTCGTAGGCGGTCAGCATGCTGATCTTCTGGCCGTCCCGCATCATCTTGTGCAGCGTGCTCAGCGTGATACGCATCGCATCCCCCTCAATTGCCCAGGCTGAAAAATTCGCGCGAACCGCGCATGGCGTTGATCCGCTGCAACAATAAATCAAAATCCGCCGGCGAATCAACGAAGTTGAGATTCTCCGAATTGACGATCAGCAGCGGCGCGCCGGTGTAATGATGGAAGAACCGGGCGTAAGTATCAGCCAGGCGCACCAGATAATCGTCGGAAATCGACTTTTCGTAAGTGGTCGCGCGACGATGGACCCGCTCCACCAGCGTCTCGGCCCCCGCCTGCAGGTAGATCACCAGGTCCGGCACCGGAGCCTGCGGCTTCAGATGATCATAAATCTGCCGGTAGAGCGCGAGTTCGTCATCGTTGAGCGTCAGTCGCGCAAACAGGGGGTCTTTCTCCAGCATGAAATCGGCAACGGTGATTCCGCGAAACAGGTCTGATTGCACCAGATCGCGCACCTGGTTAATGCGCTGAAACAAGAAAAACAACTGCGCCGGCAATGCGTAGCGATCAGCATCCTGGTAAAACCCCGGCAAAAAGGGATTCGCGTCCGGATCTTCGAATAACGTCGCCGCACCCAGATGTTCGGCGAGGCGCCGCGCCAGCGTGGTCTTGCCCGATCCGATCGGACCTTCGACGACCACGTAATGGTATTTGGCGGCGAGCGTCATGCCGCCCGTCCGGATTTCGCGGCGCGCTTCATGCCGCCTGTCCAGATTTGGCGGCGAGCGTCATGCCGCCCGTCCATATAATTGCGGCGAGCGTCACACCGGCACCCGCAGCAGTCGCGCGACGCTGCCTGCATCCACCCGGGTGGCGAGATCGCGCACGCAACCGTGCCCGGGCACCATTGCATCCGGGGCGATTTCCGCCAGCGGCACCATGACAAACGCGCGTTCCAGCATCCGCGCATGCGGAATGGTCAGTCCGGGCTCATGCACGGTCATGTCACCATAGAGCACGATATCGAGATCCAGCGTGCGCGGCGCGTTGGGAAATGCACGCACCCGCCCGTGCGCGCGCTCGATGGCCAGCAGTGCCTCCAGCAGGTCGTGCGGCGCCAGCGTGGTCTCGATTGTCGCAACGGCGTTGATGAAATCGGGTTGATCAGCGTAGCCCACTGGCGCACTCCGGTAGAGCGACGAGCGCGCGACCACGCGAGTGCCGGGCAACGCGGCCAGGGCGGCGAACCCGGCAGAGATCTGTTGCACCGGGTCATCGATGTTTGCCCCCAGCGCCACGCAGGCGGTGTGCGTTTGCGCAGTCACGCCGGTCAGTCTGCAGACGGCGCCGGCGAAGCGGCGGACTTGCGGCGACGGCGCTTGCGGCGTTTCTTCGCCGGTCCGCTGTCCGCGACCAGCATGTCCGTGCGTGCATCCGCATCCGCATCCTGGAAACGCGTCCACCATTCGCCGAGCGCGGTATCGGTTTCACCGCTTTCGCAGCGCAGCAGCAGAAAATCATAGGCCGCGCGGAATCGCGGATGTTCAAGCAGGCGGAACGGACGCTGACCGGCGCGCTGCTCGAACCGCGGCTGCATCACCCACAGTTCTTTCATGTCCGACGTATAGCGACGCGGAATTGCGAGCTGCTCGGTCTGCACATCGAGCACCTGATCCATGGCCTCGTACAGCGCCGGCACCGGCGGCACGTTGCGGGCCTGCACTTTCTTCCATGCCGCCAGCACTTCGTGCCAGCTCAGTGCGGCAAACAGAAACGCGGGGGATATCGGCTTGTCTGCGAGGATGCGCGCATCGGTATTGCGCAGCGCCAGCATCACGAAACGCTCTCCCAGCGGCTGCTCGAGTATCACGTCAAGCAGCGGCAATACGCCATGATGCAGCCCCTCTTTGCGCAGCCGCTTTACGCACTCGACCGCATGCCCGGACAGCAGCAGCTTGAGCATCTCGTCGAACAGCCTTGACGGCGGCACGTTGGTCAGCAGTTCCGCCAGTGCCTTGATCGGTTTGCGTGTGGCCGTGTCGATCTCAAGGTTGCAGGCGGCGGCAAACCGTACTGCGCGCAGCATGCGCACCGGATCCTCGCGATAGCGCTGTGCGGGATCACCGATCATGCGCAGGCGCCGGTGTTTCAGGTCGGCAACACCGCCGTGGTAGTCCCAGACCTGTTCTTTTGCCGGATCGTAGAACAGTGCGTTGATCGTGAAATCGCGCCGCGTGGCATCCTGAGACTGATCGCCCCAGACATTGTCGCGCAGCAGTCGTCCGTGCTCATCCTCGACGCTGGTGTCCTTGGCGCCGAGTTTGCCTTTGCCGGCCGCCTTTTCGGTTTCTGCAGGACCACGGAACGTCGACACTTCGACCATGTCGCGACCGCACAGTACATGGACAATCTTGAAGCGCCGGCCGATCACGCGCGAGCGCCGGAACAGGCCGCGCACTTCCTCCGGCGTCGCATCGGTGGCCACGTCGAAGTCCTTGGGATCCCGGCCGAGGATCAGGTCGCGCACCGCACCGCCAACGACAAAAGCGGCGAAGCCCGCCTGCTGCAGGGTCTCGCAGGTGCGCAACGCGCAGGTGCCGATGCGGTCGCGGGTGATGCCGTGTTCGCTCACCGCGATGATCCGCGGTTTTGCCGGCTTGAACATGCGGCCGGAAAACACGCGGCCGAAAAACTTGGTGATCATGCGGAGGTGTCAGTCAGCGCTGCGTGGAAACCAGGCCGTGTTGAAACGGGAGGGAATCCGTGCGCTGCAGCAGGAGAAAACGGCGCGATTATACATGCCCGGCTGCCGCTCAGATTGGCCACGCACCGGGGGTCAGTTGAGGCTGAGTACGGGCCAGCCGCGCGCGTCGGCATGCGCCCGCAATGCCGCGTCGGGATCGACCGCAACCGGATGGCTGACCCGATCCAGCAGCGGCAGGTCATTCCGGGAGTCGCTATAAAATGTTGATTTAATTACACTTTTTAAACTCTCCCCGCGCTCTGCGAGCCACGCTTCAAGGCGTTCAACCTTGCCTTCCTGGAAACACGGTGTGCCTTGCACACCGCCGGTGAACTCACCGTCGCGCACTTCGGGTTCGGTCGCAATCAGGTGTTCAATGCCGAAGGCACGAGCGATGGGTGCGGTCACGAAACTGTTGGTCGCCGTAATCACCACGCGCACCTCACCGCGGTGGCGGTCGACCAGCGCCCGCGCCGAATCGCGCATCATCGGCGCTATGCGTTCCGTCATGAATTGCCCGTGCCAGGCATTCAGTTCCGCGCGTGAATGGCGCGCGAGCGGTTTCAGCTGAAAGTCGAGGAATTCGCGTATGTCGAGCGTGCCCGCCTTGTACTGATCGTAAAACGCCTGGTTGCGCGCTTCATAAACTTCGCGGTCGAGCACACCGCGGTCGATCAGGAACTGTGCCCATTCAAAGTCGCTGTCGCCGGCGAGCAGCGTGTTGTCGAGGTCAAACAAAGCCAGGATCATCGGTGTTTTCCGTTTCAGCCGTTCTTCGGTCCAGCCGCGCTGTCGGCCGGCTGCAACAACTCGCGCGCCAGTGGCACGGTGATGTCGCGTTTGCGTTCCAGCGACAGCCGGTCGAGGCTATCGACCAACGTGCGCAGGGTATGCAGGTCCCGCGGTGCATGCGCCAGCAGGTAATCAGCCACGGGCCGCGGCAGTTCAAAACCGCGGGCGGCAGCATAGTCCGACAGCGCCGCCAGGCGGTCCGCCTCACTCAGCGCGTGCACTTCATAAACCAGCCCCCAGGCCAGCCGCGTCAGCAGATCCGCGCGCAGCGGCAGCCGCGCCGGCGGCATGTTTCCGGTGACGAGCAGCATCCCCGAGCCATCCTTTAACCTATTGAATATATTGAATAATTCTATCTGTGCCGGCGCGGGCAGGGCGTGCACGTCGTCAACACCGACGACGTCGCTCGCTGTCACCGTTTCCAGAGTGTCAGCCGCACCGAAGACCCGCACGCTTCTGCCGGCCTGCATCAACGTGTGCAGCACCGCGCGCAGCAAATGCGTGCGCCCGCTGCCATCGCCGCCCCACAGATAAATAAAGCGCTCACGGCTGTCGCCGCGCGCCAGCGCGCGCAACGCGGCAACTACTTCCGCATTAGCGCCGACCACGAAATTGTCCAGCGTCGGTGCGGGCGGCGACGCCAGTTCCAGCGCAAGTTGCTTCATTCCCCGCTTCTCATTCGCCGTGTCTCATTCACGGTAAGTGCCGCACTCCGGAGAGTCACGGCGCAGATGCCGCGCCCGCACCGGCAACGACGCTGCCGGTCGCGACCCGGGGTATCCATTTAAGATAAAATTCGCATGAATTGAAAGCTTTACCGAGCGCGTATTTTAACAGGGCGCCGGGTTGCAACCCGCAAGATTACGGCTTATCTCCACCCTTATTCCGCAGAGACCCTCTTGAAACGCAAATCTCCCTCCCGCAAGTCTGCTTCACGCAAACCCTCACCGCGCAAATCGCTGACCTATCGTGATGCCGGCGTCGACATCGATGCCGGTGACGCGCTCGTCGACCGCATCAAGCCGCATGCCAGACGCACGCTGCGCCCGGGCGTCATGGCCGGCATCGGCGGCTTTGGTGCGCTGTTCGCCGTGCCGCGCGGTTACCGCGAGCCCGTACTGGTATCGGGAACCGACGGCGTCGGCACCAAGCTCAAACTGGCCTTCGAGTGGAACCGCCACGACACCATCGGCATCGACCTGGTTGCGATGAGCGTCAACGACATCCTGACGCTGGGCGCCGAACCGCTGTTCTTCCTCGACTATTACGCCTGCGGCAAACTCGACGTGCCCTCGGCCACCGACGTGGTCAAAGGCATTGCTGCGGGTTGCGAAATGGCCGGTTGCGCGCTGATCGGCGGCGAAACCGCGGAAATGCCCGGCATGTATCCGGCCGGCGAATACGACCTCGCCGGATTTGCAGTCGGCGTCGTCGAGAAAAAACGCATCATCGACGGGCGCAGCATCCGTCCCGGCGACGTGATTCTCGGCCTGGGCAGCAATGGCGCGCACTCCAACGGCTACTCTCTGATCCGGAAAATCATCGCCGGCCGCGGCGTGAAACTGTCGGCGAAAGCAGGTGGCCGCGCGTTAAAGGAACTGATACTCGCACCGACCCGGATCTACGTGAAACCCGTGATGAAATTGTTCAAGAGCGTGCCGGTCAAGGGGCTGGCGCACATCACCGGCGGCGGGCTGACGGACAATGTGCCGCGCGTGCTGGGTGCGGGACTGACCGCGGAAATCCACCGCGACGCGTGGCCGCTGCCGCCGCTGTTCAAATGGCTGCAGCAACAGGGCAATGTCGCCGACGACGAAATGCACCGGGTGTTCAACTGCGGCATCGGCATGGTGGTGATCGTTGCAGAGCGCGATGCCAAACGTGCGCAGGCATTGCTCACGCGGGCCGGCGAGCGGGTCTGGCGCATTGGTACTGTGCGGCGACGGCAGCGCGGCGAAGCACAAACGATCGTCATTTGATTACCGCAAAGGAGTCATCCTGAAGCGCATCGCGATACTGATCTCCGGGCGCGGCAGCAATATGAAAGCCCTGTTGCGGGCCGGTCTGCCGGCGCAGATCTGCGTCGTGATCAGTAACGACCCGGCTGCGTCCGGCCTGGACACCGCGCGACTGCACGGCGTGCCGACAGCGGTGGTCGACCACCGGTCCTTCAGGCAGCGCAAGGATTTCGATACGGCCCTGGCCAAAACGATAGACACTCATCGCGCGGAACTGGTGGTGCTTGCGGGCTTCATGCGCATACTCACCGCGGATTTCGTCAACCGCTATCAGGGCCGCCTGATCAACATCCATCCGTCGCTGCTGCCGGCGTTCCCCGGATTGCACACGCACCGGCAGGCGCTGGCGGCCGGCGCGCGCATACACGGCTGCACGGTACATTTCGTCACACCTGAACTCGATCACGGCCCGATCATCATCCAGGCCGCCGTACCGGTGCTGCCCGACGACGACGAATCCACGCTCGCCGCGCGCGTACTGGCCGAAGAACATCGTGTCTATCCGCAGGCCATACGCTGGCTGTGCGAGGGCAGGGTCGTGCAGGCCGCTGACGGGCGCGTGCAGATCATCGGGGCGCGTACAGGGCGAACCACCCTGATCTCGCCTGAGCCCGATGCGTAGCAAATTCGCCGCCGCGCTGCTCATGTCCGGCGCGCTGGTGTGCGCAACCTCCGGAGCAACAGCCGCGCCGCAGACCGTGCAGGCGCAATACAACGTTTCGCTGAACGGCGCCGCAATAGCGGTCATGCATGAAACATTCGAAGCTCGCGAAGGCGCCTATCAGGCGACCAGCGAAACCCATGCCGTCGGTGTGTTCGCGCTGGTCCAGCGCCGGCCCGGGCGCGTCACCAGCGCCGGCGGGATCGGCAGCGACGGACTGCGTCCGAAAACGTTCGATGGCGCACGCGGCACCAGGGACCCGCGGCGGGTGCATGCGGAGTTCGACTGGGCCGCGAACACGCTGACCCTGTCGCACGACAACCGCGTCGATACCGTGGCGCTGCCTGCGGGCACGCAGGACCGGCTGTCAGTGATGTATCAGTTCCTGTTTCTGGAACCGGAAAAGCTGAGCACACTTGAATTTCCGATGACCAACGGTCGCAAGCTTGACCACTATCGCTACACCATAGGCCCGGACACCGCCATCGACACACCGCTCGGTCGTCTCGAAGTGATACATCTGCTCAAACAGCATGCCCCCGGCGAAACAGCGACGGAAATCTGGCTCTCGCGTGCGCACCGGTTGATGCCGGTGAAGATGCGGGTGATCGAGGATGACGGCGGCCGCTACGAACAGATCATCGCGCGGCTGGAGATCCGGTCTTGAGCACGGCATGATCACGCGCGCGCCATCCAGGCCGTTACTGGCGGCCGTATTGCTGTCGGTAGCGGCGCACGCGGCGCTGCTCGCCGGCTCGTGGCTGACGCTGCCGGCATCGCCCCCCGACCCGCAACCGCTGAGCGTTCGCCTGGAACCGCTGCCACCGCCACCCGTACCGCCGGCTCCACCCGCGGTCAGCCGACGGCCGCCCGCTGCGCCGGCACGGCACATCGCGGTCGCACCGCGCCCGGCGCCACGACCCGCACCGGTCGAGGTGCCGGTATTTGCCGAACCCGCGCTCCCCGCGGCACCCGAACCTGCGATGACTCCCGCCCCCGAACCGGCAGTGGTGGCCAGCGCGCCGGCGACGTTTCGCATGCCTGAGCCACCGCCGGTGCCGAGTTTCCCGCGCAAGGGCAACATCACCTATTTGCTGACTCTGGGTCCGGACCAGACGCCGGTCGGCCGCACCGTGCAAACCTGGGAATTCGAAGGCGATCAGTATCAGCTGGGCAGCCAGTCCGAGAGTACCGGCCTGATCGAAATGTTCCGGCCCCATCGCTTTCATTACCTGAGCAAGGGTACGGTGTCGGATCAGGGACTGAGGCCCGAGCGTTTTCTGGCAAGCGTGAAGCGCGGCAGCCGCACCGAGGAATCGCTGGTGCAGTTCAACTGGGACGAGCACAGCGTACGGCTGGGACGCATACCGCAGCAGACGACCGTGCCGCTGCCCGACGGCAGTCAGGACGTCATCAGCTTCATGTATCACCTCGCCCTGTCGCCTCCCGCGCCCGGGCGCATCCAGTTCCCGTTCACGCGCGGCCCCAGACTCGAAATGGCCAGTTTCGACGTGCTGCCGCATGAGATGATTGAAACACCGCTGGGCCGCCTGCGTACGGTGCCGGTGGTGCAGGTGCGCGAACCGGGGAGTGAAAGCCTCGCCATCTGGCTGGCGACCGAGTACCGCAATCTGCCCGTGCGAATCCGCTTCTACAACCGCGACGGCGAGGCCTCGGGTGAACAGCTCGTCAGCGAAATCCGGGTCAGCGATCAATGAAACCGACACACAGAAGCTCACACAGGCCGCCGAGCGTCGCCCCGGCTGCACCGCCCCCCGGCCCGAACGCTGCACGTCTGGCGGAGGCCGCCAGTGCACTGACGCGGGTGCTGACCTTCGAATATCCGGCGGATGCCGTGCTGAGCCGCTATTTCCGCGACCGCCACGCACTGGAACAGCATGACCGGGCGTTTGTCGCCGAAGCGGTGTTCGGCGTGTTGCGGCGCAAGCTGCTGCTCGACCATCTGGCGCCGCAGGCAACACCGCGCCAGCTGGTGCTGCTGTGGCTCGCCCGCGTCGCCGGGTTCAGCGGGCGCGAGCTTGCGGCAATTTGCACAACTGCGGAAAAGGATTGGCTCAACGCCACGCGAGCACAGGCTTCAGCAGACACGCCTCTGCATGTCGAGGCCGATCTGCCGCAGTGGGTCACCGAGCGCCTGCAGCGGCAGCATGACGACGATTTCGTGCGCATGCTGGGCCGCGCGCTGCAGGAACAGGCGCCGCTCGACCTGCGTGTCAACACGTTGCTCGCTAAACGTGACGAGGTGCTCGCGCGCCTCAATGCCGACGGCATTGAAGCGGCACCGACACCGTGGTCGCCCGTCGGCATCCGCGTGCAGGGCAGACCGTCACTCAACCGCCATCCGCTGTTTACCGGCGGCGCAATCGAAGTGCAGGACGAAAGCAGCCAGTTGCTCGGTTATCTGCTGGCGCCGAGACGTTCGGATCTGGTG
>JAOUIN010000060.1 GCA_029883965.1 Betaproteobacteria bacterium | reverse complement strand
GACCGCGGCGCCGGGTTTGATCATGTCGGCAGTCACGGCACGTGGTTTGCCGATGGCAGCGACAAGGATGTCGGCTTGCCGGGTCACCGCCGCCAGATCGACCGTGCGCGAATGGCACACGGTGACGGTGGCATCGCGCGCCAGCAGCATCAATGCCGCGGGTTTGCCGACGATGGAGCTGCGCCCGATGACCACGGCGTGACGTCCGGACAGCGGCACGCCGGCGCGCTCCAGCATGACCATGGTCCCCGAGGGCGTACAGGGCGCCAGTGTCGGATGCCCGTCCAGAAGCGCGCCAAGATTGCGCCAGCTGAAGCCGTCCACGTCTTTTTTGACAGCAATGCGCTGCAGTACCGTCGGCGCGTCGATGTGCGGCGGCAAAGGTAGTTGCACCAGTATTCCGTGCACCCTTGGATCGGCATTGAGGACATCGATTTTTTTGAGCAGCTCGGCCTGGGTGGTGGTTGCAGGCATGCGGGTGTCGAACGTCTGCACGCCGGCTTCGCGACAGGCGCGCTCCTTGCTGCGCACGTAGACAGCAGATGCAGGGTCGTCGCCGACCAGCACGACCGCCAAACCTGGGGGATCGCCGTTGCGGGAAAATGCATCTACCCGGTTTTTCATTTCGCCCAAAACCTGCCGGGCCATGGCCGCCCCATCGATGATGATTGCGCTCATCGTTGTTTACTCGTTGATATCTTCAATGATGTTGATCGGACCAGTCTATTTCACCGGCGCATCCGCCTGACCTGCAACCGGTGCGCGGTCGAGCACCTGGAAAAAAATCTCGTCGCGCCGGATCATGCCTAGCTCACTGCGTGCACGCTCTTCGACCGCCTCCAGGCCCTGCTTCAGGTCGAGCACCTCGGCGTCCAGTGCGGCATTGCGCGCCTGCAGGCGGCGATTGGTTTCCCGCTGAAGTTCGATTTTCTGTTCAGTCTCCCACACGCGCAGCAATCCGCCTTTGCCCAGCCACAGCGGATACTGTATCAGCAGGATAAGTCCGGCAAGCATGATGGCAAGCAACCGCATGGCGTCAGCGCCTGCAACGGGCGTACCCGGAAAATCTAGCGCAACTGGTAAAAGGCGCCACGTCCGGGATAACTTGCCGTATCGCCGAGATCTTCCTCGATACGCAGTAACTGATTGTACTTTGCCAGACGATCGGTTCGAGACAACGAGCCGGTCTTGATTTGCATGGCGTTGGTCGCCACTGCGATATCGGCGATGGTCGTGTCCTCCGTCTCCCCTGACCGGTGCGATATCACGGCCGTATAGCGAGCACGCTTGGCCATTTCAATGGCTGCCAGCGTCTCGGTCAGCGTGCCGATCTGGTTTACCTTGATCAGAATCGAATTGGCGATGCCCTCATCGATGCCGCGTTGCAGATAGCGCGTATTGGTCACAAAAAGATCGTCACCGACCAGTTGGACGCGCTTGCCCAGCTTTTCAGTCAGCACCTTCCAGCCGTCCCAGTCATTCTCTGCCATGCCGTCTTCGATGCTGATGATGGGATACTTGTCGACCCAGGCCGCAAGATAATCAGCGAATTCCGGTGCTTTGAGGCTTACGCCTTCCGAACTCAGTGTGTATTCGCCGTCTTCGAAAAATTCGGAGCTGGCACAGTCCAGCGCCAGCGCCACATCTTCGCCCGGCCTGTACCCCGCGGCCTCAATGGCTTCAAGAATGACCTTGATGGCCGCCTCGTGCTTGGGCAATCGCGGTGCGAAACCACCCTCGTCGCCGACCGCGGTGGCAAGGCCGCGGTCCGTCAGCAGCTTGCGCAGGACGTGGAACACCTCCGCGCCACAACGCAGCGCCTCGCGGAAACTCTGCATGCCCACCGGCACGATCATGAATTCCTGCATGTCGAGGCCGTTGTCAGCATGCGCGCCGCCGTTGATGACATTCATCATCGGCACCGGCATGGCCATGGCACCTGCACCACCCAGGTAACGATGCAGTGGCAGTCCCGATTCCTCGCCTGCCGCCCGTGCTACTGCCATCGATACGGCCAGCATCGCGTTGGCGCCGAGACGCGACTTGTTTTCGGTGCCATCGAGATCCAGCAAGGTGCGATCGACAAATGCCTGCTCTGTCGCATCGACGCCGATCACCGCCTCGCAAATTTCGGTGTTTACATGCTCCACGGCCTGAAGCACGCCTTTGCCGCCGTAGCGGCTCATGTCGCCGTCGCGCAATTCGATCGCTTCGCGGCTGCCGGTCGAGGCGCCGGATGGAACTGCAGCGCGTCCCAATATGCCCGACTCCAGCAGCACATCCACCTCAACGGTCGGATTCCCGCGGGAATCCAGAATTTCCCTGCCTATCACATCAACGATTGCGCTCATTGCCGGTCCCTGGACGATTCAGTCGGATTAAACATTGGTTTCTGCGAAGCCCTCGCGCTTGACCAGCGCATCGATTGCGGTCAGCGTTTTCAGAAGGGCCTTCATGTGTTTCAGCGGCCAGGCATTGGGGCCATCCGACAGCGCTTTCTCCGGCTGCGGATGCGTTTCCATGAACAAGCCTGAAATGCCGCTGGCAACCGCGGCACGCGCCAGCACCGGTACAAATTCACGCTGCCCGCCGCTGGTTGTACCCTGGCCGCCGGGCAATTGCACCGAATGGGTGGCATCAAATACAACAGGACACCCGGTGCCTCGCATGATCATCAGCGAGCGCATGTCCGACACCAGATTGTTGTAGCCGAAAGAGGCGCCGCGCTCGCACACCATGATGTTGTCCGTACCGCTGGCCGCCCGCGCCTTATCGACGACATTGACCATGTCGCCAGGTGCGAGAAACTGGCCTTTCTTGATATTCACCGGTTTGCCTGCAGCCGCGACTGCACAGATGAAATCAGTCTGGCGGCACAGGAATGCAGGCGTCTGCAACACATCAACCGCGGCGGCAACCTGTGCAATTTCCTCGATGGCATGCACATCCGTCAGCACCGGTACGCCTATGGTTTTACCGACATCGGCAAGAATTTCGAGGCCCTTATCCATGCCCAGCCCGCGAAATGACTTGATTGAGCTGCGGTTGGCCTTGTCGTAGGACGACTTGTAAATGAAAGGGACGTCCAGCTCGGCACAGATGCGCTTCAATTCTCCCGCCGTATCCATCGCCATGTCGCGGGATTCCACCACGCATGGCCCTGCAATCAGGAACAGCGGCCGGTCGAGGCCGATATCATATCCGCAGAGTTTCATGAATGAGTGTCGTTCAACCCGCAGCACCGGCGGCAACCTGCGAAGCCACTTTGGCGTGCGCGGATATCCGGCGCGGCTCTTTGCGCGAGCGGATCAGCGCCGCTTCAATAAAGGACTTGAACAGCGGATGGCCGGCGCGCGGCGTCGATGTAAATTCCGGATGAAACTGACAGCCGACAAACCAGGGGTGCCCCGGAATCTCCACCATTTCGCACAACTCACCCGTCAGCGACCGGCCGCTGACGCTGAGCCCGGCATCCAGCAGACGCTGCAGATAATGGTTGTTGACCTCATAACGGTGCCGGTGGCGTTCAATGATGCGGTCGGCGCCGTAAATTTTACGCGCCAGTGAATCGCCCTGCAGCTGACATTCCTGGCCACCGAGCCGCATCGTGCCGCCGAGGTCGGATCGTGCATCACGACGTTCGATTCGACCGTCCCGGTCCTGCCATTCGGTGATCAGGGCTACTACCGGGTGCGGTGTATCCGGATCGAACTCGGTGCTGTGCGCTCCGGCCAGTCCGGCAAGATTGCGGGCATATTCGATTACGGCCAGTTGCATGCCGAGACAGATGCCCAGGTAAGGCACGCCGTTTTCCCGTGCGTATCGTATGGTCTCGATCTTCCCCTCTACGCCGCGCTTGCCGAATCCGCCAGGCACCAGAATCGCATCCATGGATTCCAGGCACCCGGTGCCATTTTTTTCTATGGTTTCGGAGTCGACGTAATGGATCCGGATCCGTGACCCGGTATGAATCCCGGCGTGGATCAGCGCCTCTGACAGCGACTTGTAGGATTCCGTCAGATCGACGTATTTGCCGACCAGGGCGATGCTGACTTCCTGATGCGGATTTTCCAGTGCATTAATGACCCGTTCCCAGCTCGACAGATCCGCCGGCTTTGGATTAATGCCCAGTTTGTTGCATACGATGCCGTCGAGGTTCTGCTGGTGCAACATGCCCGGTATTTTGTAAATGCTGTCGACGTCAACCGCCGAAATCACCGCGTCAACGCTGACGTTCGTGAACAATGCAATCTTCCGCCGTTCACCGTCAGGCAGCGGCCGGTCGGCACGGCACAGCAGTACGTCGGGCTGGATACCGATTTCACGCAACTCCTTCACGGAATGCTGCGTCGGCTTGGTCTTGATTTCCCCGGCGGAGGCGATATACGGCACCAGCGTCAGATGAATGAAGCAGGCGTTGTCGCGGCCGTCTTCAATGCCCATCTGGCGTATGGCTTCCAGGAACGGCAGCGACTCGATGTCGCCGACGGTGCCTCCGATTTCCACCAGTGCGATCTCGGCATCACCCGCCCCGCGCCGGATGTAATGCTTGATTTCATCGGTAATATGCGGAATAACCTGCACCGTGCCGCCCAGATAGTCGCCACGCCGCTCCTTCTTGATGACGCTCTCGTAAATCTGTCCGGTGGTGAAATTATTGCGCTTGCCCATGCGGGCATTGATGAAGCGCTCGTAGTGACCCAGATCAAGATCGGTTTCCGCGCCGTCTTCGGTGACAAACACTTCGCCGTGCTGGAAGGGGCTCATGGTGCCCGGATCCACATTGATATAGGGATCGAGCTTGAGCATCGAGACTTTGATGCCGCGGGATTCGAGAATCGCGGCGAGGGAGGCGGCAGCGATACCTTTGCCAAGGGAGGAGACTACACCACCAGTGACAAAAATATATTTGGTCATCTCATATTAGCCAACGTTTTCTTATTTTATCCCAATTCCTGCCCGCGGCCAATCACGCCGGCTTGCCGCCGCGTGCCAGATACAACCAGGTTTCGACGACGGTATCAGGGTTGAGCGACAGGCTCTCAATGCCCTCTTTGACCAGCCATTCCGCCAGATCCGGATGGTCCGAAGGACCCTGTCCGCAAATGCCGACATATTTCTTGGCCTTGCGGCAGGCTGCGATGGCCAGATGCAACATGTGTTTGACCGCCGGATCACGCTCATCGAAGGCATCGGCAACCAGGCCAGAATCGCGATCCAGTGCCAGCGTCATCTGCGTCATGTCATTGGACCCGATCGAAAACCCGTCGAAGTGTTCGAGAAACTGGTCGGCCAGGATCGCATTGGAGGGGATTTCACACATCATGATGATGCGCAGGCCGTTTTTGCCGCGCTCCAGTCCGTTCTCAGCCAGCAGTTTAAGAACTTTTTTCGCTTCGTCCACTGTGCGGATGAACGGTACCATGATCTCGACATTGGTCAGACCCATCTCGTCGCGGACTTTCCGCATCGCCCGGCATTCGAGCTCGAAGCAATCCCGGAATGAGGGCGCGATGTAGCGCGAAGCGCCACGGAATCCGAGCATGGGGTTTTCCTCGTGCGGCTCGTAGCGCGCGCCTCCGGTCAGGCTGGAGTATTCATTGGACTTGAAATCCGACAGCCGCACGATGACCGGCTTGGGCCAGAATGCAGCACCCAGGGTCGCCACGCCTTCGGTCAGCTTTTCAACGTAAAAACTGACCGGATCGGGATAGCCCGCGCTGTGCTCCTCGACCGCCAGCTTGAGATCCGCGCTCAGATCAGGATAGTCGAGCACGGCTTTGGGGTGCACGCCGATCATCCGGGCAATGATGAATTCCAGGCGTGCCAGCCCGACGCCTTCATTCGGCAGCCGCTGAAACTCGAAAGCCAATTCAGGATTGCCGACATTCATGGTGATCTTTACCGGCGACTTCGGCATGCTCGACAGCCGCAAATCGATGACCTCGGTTTCCAGTTTGCCGCGGTAAACGAATCCGGTGTCGCCTTCGGCACAGGAGACGGTGACCGGCTTGCCATCCTTGAGCACCTGGGTGGCATCACCGCAGCCCACAACGGCAGGAATTCCCAATTCGCGGGCAATGATCGCTGCATGGCAGGTGCGTCCGCCGCGATTGGTGACAATTGCGGCGGCACGCTTCATGACGGGCTCCCAGTCAGGATCGGTCATGTCCGTGACCAGCACATCGCCCGGTTTGACACTGTCCATCTCGGCTGCGCTCTTGATCAGCCTGATCGGACCGCTGCCGATGCGCTGGCCGATGGCGCGACCGGTGGTAAGCACCTCGGAGCGTTCTTTCAGGCGATAACGGCGCAAGGTGTCGACTTTCTCGCTGGCCTTTACCGTTTCCGGACGTGCCTGCAGGATGTAAAGCTTGCCGTCGTCGCCGTCCTTGCCCCACTCGATATCCATGGGACGCTGGTAATGGGATTCGATGATCATGGCGTATCGGGCGAGCTCATTGACCTCGGCATCGGTAATCGAGAACCGGCGACGCTCGGCCTCGGGCACTTCAATGGTCCGCACCGATTTCCCGGCCTGCCGGTCATCCGTAAAGATCATGCGCAACGCCTTGGAGCCCAGGCCGCGGCGCAGAATGGCGCTCTTGTTTTCCTGCAACCCGCGCTTGTACACGTAAAATTCGTCGGGATTGACCTGCCCCTGCACCACCGTTTCCCCCAGGCCGTATGCAGACGTGATGAACACGACCTGGTCGAACCCGGACTCGGTGTCCAGTGTGAACATGACGCCGCTCGCTCCCCGGTCACTGCGCACCATGCGCTGCACCGCGGCCGACAGCGCGACCTCATCATGGGTGAATCCCTGGTGCACGCGATAGGAAATGGCCCTGTCGTTGTACAAGGACGCAAAGACCTGCCGGATTGCCACCAGCAGATTCTCCAGGCCATGCACATTGAGAAAGGTCTCCTGCTGCCCGGCAAATGAAGCATCCGGCAGATCCTCCGCGGTTGCCGATGAGCGCACGGCGAAAGTCACATCGGCCCCGGATGATTTCACCAGCACTGAGTAAGCGGTTTCTATGGCCTTGCGGAATTCGGGGCTGAACGGCTGCTCGACGATCCAGCCGCGGATTTCCCGGCCTGTTGCGGTCAGCGCACTGACATCATCGCAGTTCAGTCCGGCGATCCGGCGCGATATTTTGTCCGCGAGTCCACCCTGCGCCAGGAACAGCCGGTAGGCGTCCGCGGTCGTCGCAAAACCGCCCGGCACTCGTACGCCCGCACCGGCAAGCTGGCTGATCATTTCGCCCAGTGACGCATTCTTCCCGCCCACGCGCCCCACATCGTTCATGCGCAGCGCGCCCAGATCGATCACCAGTTCCCTGCCGCTCATGCTGAATTCCTTGATTGTAAGTAGCGTCAAAAGGCGATATTTTACCGAATCCCCACACCGGTTCCGAGCATGAATTCATCCCGCAGCGCCTTTTTTGTGTCCGACCGCACCGGAATAACCGCCGAGATGCTGGGACACAGCCTGTTGACGCAATTCGATGGCGTGCGGCTAAAGGAGATCACGGTTCCGTTCATCGACTCTGCTGAGAAGGCCCATGCGTTCGTCAAGCGGGTCAATACTGCGGGCAGTGCGGATGGCGTCAGGCCTATCGTCATCAGTACTCTGGTCAACACGGAAATCGCCGGCATAGTCGCCACTGCCAGCGCCTTATTCCTTGATTCTTTTGAGATATTTATAGCGCCACTGGAAAAAGAGCTCGGCGTCAAGGCCTCACATGCGATCGGACGCTCGCACAGCACCGATGATTTTGTAAATTACCATCACCGGATCGAAGCGGTGAACTACGCCTTGTCGCATGATGATGGCGTATCCAAGCGAGAATTGACCGAAGCCGACATTATTCTGATCGGCGTGTCGCGTTGTGGAAAAACACCGACATGCCTGTATCTCGCGATGCAGTTCGGCATACGCGCCGCGAATTACCCGCTGATTCCGGAGGATTTCAGCACCATGCAACTGCCGGCGCAGATCAAATCACTGCGTGGTCGCCTGTACGGCTTGACCATCCGGCCCAAGCGTCTGCAGCAAATACGCAACGAGCGCCGCCCCGGCAGCAAATACGCAACCCTGACCAATTGCGAGTTCGAAGTCCGCGAAGCCGAGGCGCTGATGCGGCAGGAAGGCATCCCCTACCTCGACGCCACCAGCAAGTCGGTTGAGGAGCTCGCGACCACGATTCTGCAGGAAGCGAAGCTCGAGCGGCGAATTTACTGACTTCGCAGCTGCCGGACCCGTTCAAACAGGCACGCCGCAGCCGCGGCGCCCACATTCAGCGATTCAGTGCGGCCCGGCATCGGTATGCACACGGTTTCATGTGCCAGTGCCAGCAGTTCCTGCGAAAGTCCGGCACCCTCATTGCCGAAAAGCAGTGCCACATCGCCTCCCAGATCCGTGTCGTATATCGTCTTGCCAGCGCTCACGCAGGTGGCAATGATCCGCCCCGCATAGACTTTTGCAAGGCTACGCAGGTCTACGCCTTCGACGATGCGCAGCACAAAGTGCGCGCCCATGCCCGCACGCAGAACCCGCGGCGACCAGGCATGCACCGAATGTTTTGACAGGCAGACGGTACTGACCCCTGCCGCAGCAGCAGACCGCAGAATCGAACCGACGTTGCCGGGATCCTGAATGTCTTCGAGCCAGACTCCGGGGCCGTCCAGCGTTGACGGCGTATCGGCTTTCGGCGTGGGCACAACTGCGATGATTCCGGTGGGTGTCGCCACGGATGACAACTGGCGGAACAGCGCGTCCGAGTAAACCATTACCCGGGCTGCCCCGCATTTCTCCAGCAATCTGCTGATCTCCGGGTTTTCGGCGCCTTCCGGGCTCAGCGCAATCTCAGCGGGAGATCCCATGTGTTCAGCATAGGTCGCCACCAAATGAGTGCCGTCAAGCAGCGACTTTCCCGCAGTCCGGCGTTCGCGCGCGGATTGCGCCAGCCGCAACAGGCTGCGGAAGCGGGGATTCTCGATCGAGGTGATGGTTTTCATGGCGCGCAGGTGCGAAACCCGGCATAGATATCACGACGATCCGGGGTGTAGAAATTACGCCAGGTATTGCGGATCAGCATGGGGCGCGTGGCATGGCAGCCGCCGCGCAGCACTTTGTGAGTGCCAAACCAGGGTTCTGAATATTCAGCATAGGGATCACGGATAAAACCGGGGTAAGGCTGAAACTCGTCGGCTGTCCATTCCCACACATTACCGATCATCTGGCGTACCCCCCACGCGCTGTCGCCTTCGGGGCAGGCGCTGACCGCCACGCATTGACCGGCGCCACCATAAAGATTGGCGGTGTTTGTGTCGGGATCCGCATCGCCCCACGGATAACGACGCTTACTCCCAGGTTCTCCGGGCACAGTCGCTGCGGCAAATTCCCATTCAGCCTCTGTCGGCAACCGGCGGCCGGCCCAGCGGCACCAGGCCTGGGCCTCGTGCCAGTTCACATGTATCACCGGTTCGTCCGGCGCCAATGCTTCAGTGCGGTCGAAATGCCGCCGCATCCACGTGTCGCCCACACGTTGCCAGTACAGCGGCGCTATCGCATCGGCCTGCTCACGCCACGCCCATCCGGCGCGACTCCACCACTGACTCTCCCGGTAACCGTCGGCATCGACAAACCCGGCGAACTGCGCGTTGGTGACCGGGGTGCGTGCCATCCGGAATGGCTGCACTTCTACAGGGTGCGCCCATTTTTCATTGTCGAACACGAATGTACCGTTATCTGCCGCACCAAGTTGAAAACGGCCGCCGCCAATATCGGCGTCCCCGGCACATGCTGCGCCCGGTGCCGGTTCTGTCACAGAGCCCGGCGGTCGCGGGTAGCCCAGCGTCTGGCGAGTGTAGGTAAACGCCTCACAATGCATCTCTTCGTGCATGGCGCTGAGTTGTACGAAATACATCAAGTCGGCATCATTCCTGTGGATTACGCAGCGCTTGTTCACAGCAGCGCGGACGGCCGCAACGTAGTTCAAGGTTGCCGCAGCATCCGGCAACGGCAGATCCCAACGTACGTCGTGGGGGATGCGTGCCGAGTCATACAAGGCGTCGGCATTGCCGAGCGAACTGCCGCACTCGCGCCTGCCCTGCCGCAGACACCAGAACTCCTCGAACCAGCCCAGGTGTCCCAATTCCCACAGCGGCGGATTGACTATATCCAGCCTGGGCCCCAGCCATTGCCGGTCGTGCAATCCGCTGACCAGCATCAGCGTGCGCACGCGCGCAGCGTCGAGCACGGCAAGCGGATCCTCGTAAATAGGCGGGTGTTTGGCAGTCATGACAAAGGCGAGTTTGCTATATTCCTCCCGAAGTGTAGCCGGATCCCCCTTTGATGAAAATCGTGCTGATTACCCCCGCTGCCGCCAACTCGCGATACGGCAACCGGAATACCGCCGTCCGCTGGGCACGCTTGCTGCGGGACCTTGGACACAGCGTCAGCGTGCAGGAGCACTGGAGCGGCCGCGGGGCGGACGCGATGATCGCACTACATGCCCGGCGCAGCCATGCCTCCATTGTCGGCTACGCAGAAAGTCACCCGAATCGTCCTTTGATCGTTGCGCTGACCGGCACGGACCTCTATCGCGACATCCGGCAGGATGCCAACGCACAGGAATCGCTGGAACTGGCAACGCGCCTGGTCGTGCTCCAGGACATGGGCACACGTGAACTGCCACCGCGGCTGCGTCGCAGAACTCGTGTCATCTACCAGTCCTGCGATCCGATCAGCCGCCAGCCCGTGGACAAATCGTGTTTTGAGATTGTCATCAGTGGACATTTGCGCGCGG
>JAOUIN010000344.1 GCA_029883965.1 Betaproteobacteria bacterium | reverse complement strand
TGCGTTCGGGAACTGCACCGATACGGCGCCGCGGTTATATCATAACCCATTGTTTTAATTGACATTTTTTGAGAGCGGGATGTACTGGTTCCGGGGCTCGCACAACACTTGATCAGCTGGAACCACGATGCCGGATGAATCCGGAAAAAAATTTTGCGCCGGGAATGCGCAAAGAGGGGTACGACTGCAAAACGTAAAAACCAAATGCGAAGGCCGGGGGTTACCCGGCCTTCGCAAAACTACTACTTCTTCTTCTTGGCTGCTTTCTTCTTACCAGCTTTTTTCTTTGCTTTTTTCTTCGCTGCCATCATCGTCTCCTTAAAGTTAACTTAGGCATCGTTTGAATGCGGCTTATGTTCCGCACTACCAGCACACGGTTTCAGGAACATTTCACATCGCTGTTACTGTGTTCCACCAAAAAAATTGGCGAAAACCGTGTTCGGTGCGCCAATTCTATGCTACGTCGAAAAAAAAATGCAACACTTTTGTCAAGTTTATTTGATCACGTGATTTCGTTTGTGGATTTCCGACAACAGCTTATTGCAACGCAAAAGTACGTACGCGGCATGTTTTCAACGTGTTCAATCCGGCAAACGACGCTCGTTCGCCATCAACATGGTGACTGTTTCGCGATCGCGGATCGGGTAAACGCAGTCGCCGTCCACCATCACTTCAGCGGCACGCGGACGCGTGTTGTAGTTCGATGACATGCTCATGCCATAGGCGCCGGCGGATGCGATGGCGATCAAATCCCCCTCATTGAGAGCGAGTTCGCGGTCGCGCGCGAGAAAGTCGCCGCTTTCGCAGACCGGGCCGACGACGTCATATCTGTGCCCTTTTTCCCTGGTTTGCTGCAGCGGCAGCACGTCATGCCACGCCTCGTACAGTGCGGGACGCATCAGGTCGTTCATTGCCGCGTCAACGATGGCAAAGTTCCTGCCCTGCCCCGGTTTCAGGTACAGCACTTCGGCGAGCAGTACGCCGGCATTGCCTGCCAGCAGGCGTCCCGGTTCGAACAGCAGTTTCTGCGGGCGGTGACCCAATGCATGGATCAGCGCCTGCGCATACTCGGTTACCGGCGGCGGCGTTTCATCCTGATAGCGGATACCCAGCCCGCCGCCAAGATCGATGTGGGTGATGGTCATGCCTTCGCGTTCCAGTGCATCGACCAGCGCAAGCACACGCTCCAGCGCGGCTAGAAACGGCGCAACTTCAGTCAGTTGCGAGCCGATATGGCAATCAACGCCCTCGATACGCAGGTGCGGCAGTTCGCGGGCGCGGCGGTAGGTTGCCAGCGCGTCGGTATAGGCAACGCCGAACTTGTTCTCTTTCAGGCCGGTGGCGATGTAGGGGTGGGTTTTGGCGTCCACGTCCGGATTGACGCGCAGACTTACCGGCGCAACCGTGGCAAGTTCACCCGCAATGCGGCTTAACAACTCCAGTTCGGGTGCCGATTCGACATTGAAGCACAGGATTCCGGCCTGCAGCGCCTGCCGCATTTCCGCAGCGGTCTTGCCGACGCCGGAAAACACGACCTTGCGCGGATCACCACCCGCTGCGATGACCCGCGCCAGCTCGCCGCCGGACACGATGTCGAAACCGCTGCCCAGCCGCGCGAACACGTCAAGTACGCCGAGACTGGGGTTGGCTTTTACGGCGTAGCACAACAGGTGGTTGCGGCCGGCGAACGCGCTATCGAATTCGCGCCACGCCCGCGTCAGTTCCGCACGTGAATAGACATAGCACGGTGTGCCGTATTGCGCAGCGATGCGCGCCAAGGGCACGTCTTCGGCATGCAGCACGCCATCCCGGTAGGCAAACGCACTCATGGCTGTTGGGATTCTTCGGTGGCGGGCGCAGGCGCAGGCGCAGGTGCGGATTTTTCCGCCGGTTTGCGGGACGCCGGTTTCTGATCCGGCAGGTACAACGGGCCCTTGTAGCCGCAGCCGGTCAAAATCATCATCAAGGCGAGAAGATACAGCGTCGGACGCACGGGATACTCGGCGCGGAAAGTGGCGGAAAGTGTAGCACAGCGGCTTGTGCGCCTAGTCCGTCAAAGCAACAGGTAGCGATGTGCTTCACGGCGCAACGCGGCGCGCCGTTCCGCATAATCAGCGACCAGCTCCCCGACGGTTTTCCAGAAGGCCGGTGAATGATTCATCTGGCGCAGGTGTGCGACTTCGTGGGCGGCGACATAGTCGATCCATGCCATCGGCGTCTGCACCAGGCGCCAGTTCATGCTGATTCGGCCGCTGGCGTGACAACTACCCCAGCGCGTGCGCGCGTTCGACAGCCGGACGGTCGGTGCCGCGAGCCCGAGTCGGGCGCTGAATTCATGGCAGCGGCGGGTGTACAGCGCCAGTGCCTGCTGTTTCAGCCAGTCGCGGATGCCGGACTCGATGTTGTCGGGGCCGGGCGCGGCCGGGCCGTACAGCAGCCGGCCGTTTTCCAGCCGGGGCGCGGGAACGCCCGCAATGACTTCCAGCGTCACCGGATCACCGTAGAGCATGATCTGCTCGCCGGAACGCCATAGTCGTGGCGGCGGCTGTTTGCGCCGCCAGTCGCGGACCTTGCGGATCACCCATGCCGCATGTTCGCGCAGCATTGCGTCTATGGCCTGTTGTGAGGCCTTCAGCGGTGCGGCGACGCGCAGTCCGCGCTCATCGATCAGCAGGGAAATCGTGCGGCGTCGTTGCGTACGCCGCAGTGTATAGGCAATGCGTTCGTCGCCGAGCACGATGGCCGGCCCGTCG
>JAOUIN010000343.1 GCA_029883965.1 Betaproteobacteria bacterium | reverse complement strand
TGTCGAGGTGCTGCAACAGACCTGCGACGTGCTCGACGCCGCCTCTTTCGGTGAACTGCTCAGCCGCATGCTGCAGCGGCTGGATGCCGACAGCGGCATGATCGAAATGCGGTTTCCCTATTTCATCAGCAAGCGTGCGCCGGTGTCCGGCGTCGCCAGCCTGCTCGACTACAAGGTCGTGTTGCGCGCCGAGAAGCACGGAGCGCAGGCGGTTTTCACCACCACGGTGGCGGCACCTGCGACCAGCTTGTGCCCATGTTCCAAGGAAATATCGGAATACGGCGCGCATAACCAGCGCTCGGAGATCACGATCAGCGTGCAGGGCGACCAGCCCTTGCGGATCGAGGAGCTGGCGGGCATCGCCGAGCAGGAGGCTTCGTGCGAGGTCTATGGCCTGCTCAAACGGCCCGACGAGAAATACGTGACCGAGCGCGCCTACGACAACCCGAAGTTCGTCGAGGACCTGGTGCGCGATATCGCCCTGCGGCTGGACGCCGACCCGCGTGTACGCGTTTACTCGGTTGCGGCAGAGAACTTCGAATCCATCCATAACCACTCGGCCTATGCATTGGTCGAGCGGACCAAGTAGGCCGTGAGCATGCGACAGCCAGTGCGCGGCAGGCGCATCGCAGTGGTCGGCTCAGGTATCGCGGGCTTGTCCGCGGCATGGCTGCTGGCGCGTGATCACGCGGTGACGCTGTTCGAGGCCAATGACTACCTGGGCGGACACAGCCATACGGTCGACGTCTCCCTGGGCGGCATCACTGCGCCGGTGGATACCGGATTCCTGGTGTTCAACGATCGCACCTACCCGAATCTGATCGCGTTGTTCGACCACCTCGGCATAACTTCCTGCGCCAGCGACATGTCATTCTCGGTACGCATCGAAGCGGAGAATGTCGAGTGGGCCGGCAGCAATCTGGCCTCGTTGTTCGCGCAGCGGCGCAATCTGGTCCGGCCGGCGTTCTGGGGCATGCTGGCGGACATCGTGCGCTTCAACCGCGAAGCCACCGCGATCGCACGCGCCGGCAGCGGTGGCGAGACCACGCTCCGCGAATTTCTTGAGGTGGGCGGTTACGGTCATGCCTTTCGCGATTGGTATCTGTTGCCAATGGCGGGCGCCATCTGGTCGTGTCCGACCGCAGTCATGCTTGATTACCCGGCGCCGGCTTTTTTTGCCTTCTGCGCCAACCATGGACTGCTGCAGATCAAGGACCGTCCGCAATGGCGCACGGTTGTCGGCGGTTCACGCACCTACGTCGCGCGCATGGCCGCCGGCATTCCCGATATACGCATCGGCATGCCGGTCGCCGGCGTCATGCGCCAGCCGGGCCGGGTCATGCTGCGGCTTCGTTCAGGAGCCACCGAGCCGTTCGATGAGGTGGTGCTGGCCTGTCACAGCGATCAGGCGCTGCGGCTGCTTGCCGACGCCGATGACGCGGAGCGCACCACGCTGGGCGCGATCCGCTATCAGGACAATGACGTCATTCTGCATACGGACCAGCGCTTCCTGCCGCGTGCGCGCGCAGCCTGGTCCGCGTGGAACTACCATGCGGACCACAGCGCGGCGGCACGCCGGCCCGTGGGTGTGAGCTACCTCATCAATATGCTGCAGCCGCTGCCATTTGCGCAGCCGGTGGTCGTGACCCTGAACGCCGGCATGGAGCCGCGCAGCGGTTCCGTGATCGACCGTTACAGTTACGCGCATCCCGTGTTTGACCGGGCAGCGACAGTGGCGCAGACACAGCTACCGCAGCTGCAGGGCCGGCGCAACACCTGGTTCTGCGGCGCCTGGACCGGATACGGTTTTCACGAAGACGGTCTGAAGGCGGGCATGGCGGTCGCCGCCGGGCTGGGCGTGCAGGCGCCGTGGCAGGCGCAGACCGCAGTGCAGCTGCAACCGTTGAAGGCGGCAGCGTGAGTCCCGATCGCGCCCTGCTGTACTTCGGCACGGTGGTGCACCGGCGTCTCGCTCCGGTCCGGCATGGCTTCCGCTACGGGGTGTTTTACCTGCGGCTGCGCGTGGATCAGATGCAGCGGCGCTGGCCGCGGCTCATTTCGCACAACGGCTGGAACCTGTTCAGTTTTCACGATGCCGATCATGGTCCGCGCGACGGCAGTGCGCTGCTGCCCTGGATCCGTAATTTACTGACGCAGCACGGACTGGCCTGTGCCGACGGCGCGATCTGGCTGCAGGCGTTTCCGCGCGTACTCGGCTACGTCTTCAATCCCGTGAGTTTCTGGCTCTGCCATGACCGCGCGGGCGCGCTGCGCGCAGTAGTGGCCGAGGTCCGCAATACTTTCGGCGAGTGCCACAACTACCTGGTGGCGCACCCGGACGGTCGCGCGATCATGCCCGGCGACTGGCTGACCGCGCGCAAGGTGTTCCACGTCTCGCCGTTTTTCCCGGTCAGCGGACATTACCGCTTTCGTTTCATCGACACCGGGGCGCACTGCAATTTCCGGATCGATTACACCGCGGCCGACGGGGCGCAGTTGCTGACCGCCGTCAGCGGCACGGCGCAAACGCTGCGCAGCCCGGCGCTGGCGTTGGCGTTTCTGCGCTATCCGTGGATGACTCTGGGCGTGATCCTGCGCATCCATTACCAGGCGCTGCGCTTGTGGCTGAAGCGAGTGCCTTTCCATTCCAAACCACAGCCTCCATTCGAGGAAACCACCTGATGAACAACGTACTGACTCACTCCTGCCAACCGCCATCCGAACCGGCTTCAGCACGCTGGCTGTTGCGGCTGCTCGCAC
>JAOUIN010000342.1 GCA_029883965.1 Betaproteobacteria bacterium | reverse complement strand
TGACCGCTATTCGCGACGAAATCTGGCTCAAGGTGTGGGGCAACCTCTCGTTCAACCCGATCAGCGCACTGACGCACGCGACGCTGGTCGATCTGTGTCAGTACCCGCTGTCACGCGGTCTTGCCGAAACCATGATGCTCGAAGCCCAGGCCGTCGGCCACAAACTCGGCGTGAATTTCCGCGTTCCGCTGGACAAGCGTATCGCCGGCGCCGAAAAAGTCGGCAAGCACAAGACTTCAATGCTGCAGGATGTCGAGGCCGGGCGTGATCCCGAAATCGATGCACTGGTCGGATCGGTCCTCGAGCTGGGTGAACTTACGCAGACGCCGACCCCGCAGATCCGCGCGGTTTATGCGCTGGTCAAACTGCTGTCGCACACGATGTCGCAGGATCAGGTCTGCGTGCGCACCGGCCCGCCCTCGCTGTTCGACGGCCTGCAGCAGTCCGTAGAAGAGCACCTGGGCCGCGCGGCGCTGGCGCCGGCGGCGTAAACCGGGGCATCAGTCTCCCGTCACCGCCTCGACAAAGCGGCGGGTACGTTCGTGGACGCCATCATGAAACAACTCGGCCGGAGGTCCGTCCTCGGCAATCACGCCGTTCTCGAAGAACAGCACGCGATCGGCACAGCGTTCGGCAAATCGCATGTGATGGGTCACGATCAGCATGGTGATGGTGCGGCGCTGCGCGAGCCCGCGTAACAGCGCCAGTACGCCGCCAACCAGTTCCGGATCCAGCGCCGAGGTCACTTCGTCGAACAACATGATGCGTGGCTGCAGCGCCAGTGCCCGCGCAATCGCAACCCGCTGTTTCTGCCCGCCGGAAAGCTGTGCCGGCATGGCCTCAGCCTTGTCGGCGAGCCCGACCTGATCCAGATAGTCCAGTGCACGCTCCCGCGCCTCCCCGGCCTTGAGGCCGAGCACGCTCACCGGCGCTTCCATGACGTTCTGCAGCGCGTTCATGTGCGGGAACAGGTTGAAATGCTGGAACACCATGCCCACCTTGCCGCGCACGCGCCGCAGCCGGGCATTGTCCGCGCGCATCCGTCCGCCGGGTTCGGCAGTCCACGGAGATTCACCGTCGATCTCCAGCTCACCGGCATCGGGCGCATCGAGCAGCATCAGCAAGCGCAGCAACGTCGATTTGCCCGAACCGCTGGGCCCGATCACGCTGACAGTCTGCCCGTGCGGCACATCGAGGTCCACGCCGCGCAGTACCTGCACGTTGCCGTATGACTTGCGCAGACCGCGCAGCCGGATGATGGGTGGCGGTGTCTCAGGCATGCGCCACCTGCAGACGCCCTTCCACAACGCGGATCAGCGCCGCCGCACCCAGGCTCAGCAGCAGAAAAAATACGCCGACCAGCGTCAGCGCCTCGACGTAACGGAACGATTCCGCGCCGATCATCTTCGCCGTCTGCAGCAATTCGACCACCGTAATTGCCGACAGCAGCGGCGTGTCCTTGAACATGGCCACCAGATAATTCCCCAGTGCCGGCACCACGCGCGCCACGGCCTGGGGCACGATGATCCGCCACAGTGTACGCAGCGGCCCGAGATTCAGCGCGGCCGCCGCATCCCACTGCCCGCGCGGCACCGCATCGAGGCCCGCACGATACACCTCGGCGCAATACGCCGCGTAGTGCACACCCAGTGCCAGGGTGCCCGTGGCGAACGCGGATAACCGCATCCCGGTTTCGGGCAGCACATAAAACAGGAAATAGATCTGCACCAGCAGCGGCGTACTGCGCACGAATTCGATCACACCGGCAGTCAGCCAGCTGACCCACGCCACGTCGCAGCGCCGCAGCAGCGCGAGCACCAGGCCCAGCGTCAGCGCCAGCAGCATGCCGGCGGCAGTGGCCTGCAGGGTGATCCACAGCGCAGGTGCAAATTGCGGCAGTATGCCCAGCGCATAATTCCAGTCGAAGATCATTTCAGGCGGCAATCTTCCAGCGGCGCTCGACCCGGCGCATGCCCGCGGTGATGCACAACGCGAGCGCGAAATACGCCAGCAGCACGAGCGTAAAGATTTCGGTGGTCTGCAGGGTCGATGTGCGCAGCAGCTGGGCGGTGAATGTGAGTTCCGAAACCGCAATCAGCGAAACCAGTGCGCTGTTCTTCAGCAACTCGATCGCAAGGTTGCCGGCCGGCGGCAGCATTGCCGGAACCGCTTGCGGCCAGATCACGCGAAACAGCGTGCGCGCAGGGCTCAGGTTGAGCGCAACCGCCGCATCGCGCTGCCCCTGTGGCACCGCGCGTATCGCGCCGCGCACCACTTCGGCGCCATACGCGCCGGCGTTCAGGCCCAATGCGGCGACTGCCGCGGCGATGGCACCAATGTCGATACCGAACCGCGGCAGCACGAAATAGATCCAGAACAGCTGCACCAGCGCCGACGTCCCGCGAAAAATCTCCACGTACGTCGCTGCCGGCCAGCGTACCAGCGGATTGCGCGAGCTGCGCGCCAGCCCCGCGATGACGGCCATCACCACGGCCAGCAGCGCCGCACCCGCGGTCACCTGAACGGTGACCAGCAGACCGCTGGACAGCGTTGCCGCCAGTTCAGCGTACGGCACGGGTAAGCGGCCGGCCAAGCCTCAGACCGCGCACAAGGTCTCCGCCGTGACTTTCCCCGGCATTTCCTGTCGGGTAAAACCAAACGGCCGCACCAGTTCGAGGTGCCGTGTAGTGCCGACAAATCCCGACAGCACACCGTTGAACGCATCGAGCAGTTCGACATCCATCTTGCGAAAGCCGAATGCACCG
>JAOUIN010000059.1 GCA_029883965.1 Betaproteobacteria bacterium | reverse complement strand
CGAGCCCCGCTGCAGTCGAACATCCGCTGCCGCCCCTGCGTCCATGAGCAGCGCCCCCGATTCCGGCGCGCGCATGCCGCGCGAAGGCATCAACACGGTGGTGCTGGTCGTACTGTGCCAGATCACCCACGGCATCACCTTCAGCGCGATTCCTCTGCTGCTGCCGCTGATTCGCGAAGACCTGCAGATCAGTTTCACCCAGGCCGGCATGCTGTCGGCAGCACTGACGTTCACCTATGCGCTCGGTCAGATTCCGGCGGGATTTCTCTCGGATCGCTTCGGCCCGCGGCGGCTGTTCCTGATCGGCCTGATGGGCTGGTCGGCGTTTTCGCTGTGCTTCGGTCTCGTGCACAGCTTCTGGCTGGCCGTCGTCACCCAGTTGCTCGCCGGCGCCTTCCGCTCGCTGCTGTTCGCACCGGGCCTCGCACTGCTGGCCTCGTGGTTTCCGCAGGAGCGCCGCGCGACTGCGTTAAGCCTGTTCATGGTCGGCGGTTTCGTCGGCACCATCGCACTCTCGCTCGGCGGACCGCTGCTGACCGCACTCTACGGCTGGCGCGCCGCATTCATGCTGCTGGCGGCGCTGGGCATCGTTGCCGGCCTTGCCTTCCGCCGCTACTCACACGACAAGCCGCGCAGCGGGCTCACGCAGAAACTCGCATTGAGCGACATCCTGAACCTATTCCGTTATCCGATCATGTGGGTCTGCAGCAGCCTGCAGTTCATCCGCTTTGCGGTGGTCACGGCCTTCAACTTCTGGTTGCCGTCGCTGCTGGTGGTGGATCGCGGCTTCTCCGTACAGACCGCGGGCCTGATTGTGGCGATGGGTGCCGCGTTCACGGCTTCATCGAACGCACTGGGCGGCTACGTCTCCGACCGGCTGCGCAACCCGCCGCTGGTGGTCGGTGGTGCGCTGGGGGTGCTGGCATGCACGTCAACGCTGCTGGTGATGGTGGAATCCGTACCGCTGCTGCTGGCGGTCATTGCCGTCAATTCGATTTTCATGCAGTTCTACTTCGGACCGCTGTTCCTGGTGCCGATGGAGGTGCTGGGACCGCGCATCGCCGGCACTGCCACCGGGTTCAGCAATCTGTTCGCCAACATCGGCGGTTTGCTCACCGCCGGAGCACTGGGCGTTGTGAAGGACCAGACCGGCAGCTTTACCTGGGGCTTTGTCGGCATCAGCGGGCTGTGCCTGGCGGGCCTCGCGCTGACCTTCGTACTGGCGCGCATGCGCACCCGAGCGCTCGCGGCACAACAGCGTTCAGTCGCGGCACCACATTAATTCGGCGCAGCCGCCTGCACGACCAACCAGCGCCGCACGCTGGCCGAATTGCGCTCCGGATAAATGATCCAGCCATCCACCTGTACCTATCGAAGAAATGGGCCCCGGAAAGGCTTTGCGCTAAAGTCGGCGACACGCTGCGGGGACATGTGGACGCGGTCATGGCCGGCATCCAGCCTGCGAAGTCACAGGTTACCGTCTGAGCGGACCGCCGGCACCCGGCGATGTGAAATAAAGACCATATCGCGGAACTCAACATCAATGGCGCAGGCACTATGCAAAAGCAGCCTTTTTGAGGTATTTTCGGAGCCTGCCTGCCAGGAATTGACCGCAATACGGACAACACGTCCGAGGCAGCCGTCACCACTGCCACCAAGGGACCTGCAACATGAGCGACAACCTGAACGCCTACAACATATTTGACCTGCGCGAAATCGCAATGAAACGTGTGCCGCGCGGCTTCTTCGAATTCGTCGACCGCGGCACCGAAGACGAGATCGCACTGAAAAACAACCGAACCGTTTTCGATCGCATCCGCTTCCGCACCCGCACCTTTGTCGATGTCTCCAAACGCACACAGGACACGGAGATCTTCGGTGTCAAGCACAAGATGCCGATGGTGATCGCCCCCACCGGCGTTGCCGGCCTGTTGTGGCACGAAGGCGAAATCAAGCTGGCAAAAGCCGCACGCGCCGCAGGCATTCCGTTCACGCTCGCCACCGGTTCGATTACCGCAATGGAACGCGTCGCTGACGAAGCCGGCGGCGAACTGTGGTTCCAGCTGTATCTGTGGCCCGATCGTTCGATGTCGCATGAACTCGTAAACCGTGCCAAGGCCGCCGGCTACAAGACGCTGGTGGTTACCGTCGATGGTGTGTCCTCGGGCAACCGCGAGTACAACCTGCGCAACGGTTTCACGCTGCCGTTCAGTCTCAACGCGCGCAACACCTGGGACATGGCGACGCATCCGCGCTGGCTGATGGGTGTGATGGCGCGCTACCTGTTGACCACCGGCATGCCGATGTATGCCAACTACCCGGCAGCCGCCAAGGCAAAAATGACCAAGGGCCCGCCCGGCCGCTCCAGCCTGCGCACCGATTCGATCAGCTGGGCCGACCTCGACGCGCTGCGCAAGATCTGGCCCGGTAAACTGATCGTCAAGGGCATACTCGATCCGCAGGATGCGATCAGTGCGGTGGACCACGGCGCTGACGGCATCGGCGTGTCCAACCACGGCGGCCGCAACCTCGACGGCATCGTCTCACCGATCGAAGTGCTGCCGGAAATCGTCGATGCCGTGGGCAAACGCGCGACCATCTTCATGGACAGCGGCATCCGCCGCGGCAGCGACGTGGTCAAGGCGCTGGCCCTCGGCGCCAACGCCGTGATGGTCGGCCGCTCGACGCTGTACGGCGTCGCCGCCGGCGGTGAAGCCGGTGCGGCACGTGCACTGCAGATCTACCGCGATGAAATCCACCGCAACATGGCGTTGCTCGGCTGCAACACGGTCGAAGAAATCGGACCGCAATGCCTGCTGTTTGCCGACAAACACGAATTGCGCGCCCCGAAAGAACGGCCGTCGTTGCGGGTGGTCGACGGCAAGGCCGCAGAGTCCTGAGCAGCCGGAACTCGCGCAGGCATTAACCCCGCGCGCGATGCGCGTACGGCCTAGTGCCGCACCGCGTGCGCGTCGCCGGCTGAAGTCGCCATCACAGCATAACGGCCGTCGGCATACAGCGGATTGCCGGGATCGAGTGCATAACCCGTGGCCGCGGCCCGATGCCACGTGTCGCCCTGCCCGCCGGTCACCTTGTGCAGCTTGATGGCCATGTTCTGGTACGCTGTCTTGTCGCCACGCCCGGCGTAAATTTCCAGCAATTTGAGCTGCACATCGTCGCGTTCCGGATCACGGGCGAGCATTTTCACAAGAATATCTTCCGTACTGATTCCCGGCTTGCGCTTTCGGCCCCACATCAGATACATCAGCCAGCCCGCCAGAATCAGGCTGCCGCCCACCAGGACCAGCAGCGCCTCATTGACCAGGGAATCCCCGCGATACGGCGCGGGCAAAGGCGGCTGCGCTTCAACAGGTGCCGGCACTGCGACCACTTTCGGTGCAGCGGGTGGCGGTGGCGATGCGACAGGTGCAGGCTGTGGCGCGACTTGCGGCGGTGCGGCCTGTGGCGACACGGCCGGCGGCAATTGCGCTGGTGCCGGTTGCGCGGGCACCGGTTGCGCGGGGACTGCCGGTGACGCTGCGGGAGCCTGCACCGCAGGGGCGGCGGCTACCGCTGCTTTCGGCGCGGTGGCAACGTTTGCGGCCGGTGGCATGGCAGCGGGTTTCGGAGCCGCTGCGGCGCGCGCGTTCTGCGCTTCGATCATCCGCTGCAGGCGCTGTACCTGTTCTTCCATCACCGCGACGCGGTCAAGCAGTCCGCTCAGGGTTTTCGCGCCGGCGCTGACCTGCTTTTCCAGCTGCCCGATACGGCCAGCCAGTAGCGGATCGACCGCGGGTGCCGTAATGGCAGCGATCGGATCACGACGCAGCGGCGGCACGGACGTCCCGGGCAGCGCGGGCAACGCCGTGGCAGCAGCAGCTGGCCGGGGCGCCAATCCGGCCGGCGCCGCGGGAATGGTCCGCAGTTCCGGCACGGGCAGCGGCATCGCCACTGCACGCTGCGATCCGTATCCCGGCGGGTCAAGGAGCGCGGTATACGCGCGTACCAGGCGCGATCCGTTCCAGTCGAGTTCGATCAGCAGATAGACAAACGGCTCGCTTACCGCGCGCGGCGACATGACCTCGATGTAATCGCGGCCGTTGGCGTGTTTCCTGATGAGCAGACGCGCCCCGTTGAGTGCAGGGCTGTAACTGAAATTTGCCAGTTTGTAGTCATCTGCCGGGGCCATGCGCGGCCGGGCTGACCATTCCTCCCGGTAGGCCAGGAGGTCGATCTCGGCATGAAAAGGCTCGCCCATGGACGACAACACCGTCAGCCGCCCCAAACCGGCAGCGCCCGACACCTGGGGAATAGCCAACAACAGGGCTGCAACTAAGCACCCGCTAACTTTAAGGATCGCGCGAACGATGCCACCTTCCGGTCTGTTAGACACGGGGAAAGTTACTATTTTACTGTCAAAGACGCAACTAACCTGTTCAAAATAATGAAGAAATCAGCATTCGTCGTGGCTGAAATCAGACACGATCCGGTCGCCTGGGACCGGCGTTAATGCCCGGCCGCCGCAAAACCCGACCCGTTGCCGCAGCACACAAGCAAGAAAAAGCCCCCTGCGAGGAGGGGGCTGATCGGTTATTTCAGAGATCTGCAGCTGGAACGGCCATCCGGCCGCGACCGGAAAACCCGGCTGAAGGCGGAGCTAGCGTGTAGCCCCGCGATCGGCGGAGAGACTCATGATCCGTCGCGCCTGAAGCCAGCTCACACCCAGCGATTGCATCACCTGCTCCACACGGGCCCACTGTGACGAACGCAGATCCTCTTCAAAACTGCTGCGATCGAGGAAGCCGCTGCGCTTGCTGCCCAGCGAGGCGATGGTTTTCCGGCGATTTTTGAGATGAATAATCATAACGAACGCTCTGTCCTGTCAAAACGCCGGTGCCGACTGGATACCGCTGTTTGCACCGTGCGTTGCTGTTATCCGCCGGCGCCGCCGCGTTCGCGGAAAAGCGCCTCATATGGAGATAACGGCCAATTACGAGCCGACTATAGGTGCCGTGGCGAAGCGGTTAAAGGCACTATGTCACGCTTGCATCCCATCCACGCCGCGCCTGACGGACAGCAGTGATCTCCCGCGCGCGCACAACATGCTTTAAAGATCAGCAACTTGGCGAATAATTGCGGCGGGCAAACACCCCTGCCGCGCGCTCAGGCCATCGAGCAATTCCCGATCTTGCCATCGATAAAAGCAATGGCATCGGTAATGGCAAGGGGCTTGCTGACGTAATACCCCTGGACCTCATCGCACCCCTGCTCACGCAGGAAATCGAATTGCTGCCGGGTTTCGACACCTTCCGCGATAGTCCTGAAATTCAGGTTATGCGCCATCGCGATGATGGTTCGCGCAATCGCCATCGTGCCGGCATCCGTGGCTTTCATGAACGAGCGGTCGATCTTCAGCGCATCCACCGGGAAGTGCTGCAGATAATTCAGCGACGAATAGCCGGTGCCGAAGTCGTCGATGACGATCTGCACACCCAGCGTCTTGAGGCTGCGGATCAGCGCAGTCGCGCGCTCCGGATCGTGCATCACCATGCTCTCGGTGATCTCGAGTGCAATACCGCCGGCACTGCAGCCGGTAGCGACCAGCACCCGCTCGACATCCTTCAGCAGGTCGCCGTGCATGAACTGCCGCGGCGACAGGTTCACCGCAACCGGAATACCGGACATACCCTGCAGCGCCAGATCGCAGGCCACTGCACAAGCGGTTTTCAGTACCCACTCGCTGATAGGCACGATCAGCCCGGCCTCGTTTGCCACCCGCATGAAATGCGCCGGCGGCACCAGCCCCATCTCGGGATGCTGCCAGCGAACCAGTGCTTCGAGCCCGGTGACCCGTCCGCTGCGCACGTCGATCTTCGGCTGATAGTGCAGCACCAGTTCGTCACGCTCGATTGCCCGGCGCAGGTCAGCCTCGACCGTCATGCGCTCCACCGCGTCGGTATTCATCCGTTCGGAGAAAAACTGGAACCCGTTGCGGCCCTGCTCCTTGGCGCGGTACATCGCAATGTCCGCGTTCTTCAGCAACGTACTGACATCCTCGCCGTCGTCCGGATACGTGCTCGAACCGATGCTGGCCGTGACACGACACTCGTTTCCGGAAATAAGATAACTCTCGCTAAGCGCGTCGATCAGCTTGCGCGCGAGGTTGCCGACATACATCGGGTCGGACACATCCTCGACGAGCACCACGAATTCATCGCCGCCCAGACGCGCCACGGTGTCACTCGCGCGCAGGTTGTCCCGGAGCCGGCTGCTCACTTCGAGCAGCAGCTGATCACCGGCGTCGTGGCCGAGCGTGTCGTTTACGATCTTGAAATGATCCAGATCGATGAACATCACCGCCAGCCGCGTGCCCCGCCGTTCGGCCTGCACGAACGCGTGCTCGAGGCGCTGCCGGAAAATCTGGCGATTGGGCAGACGGGTCAACGGATCGTAAGCCGCCGTAATCCGGGCGGTGTCCTCGACCTCCAGCCGCGCGACAAACTGACCGACTTGGTTGCCGATCGAGCGCACGGTGGTCAGCAGCGCCTCGTCCGGTTCGGGCGCGTCTCGATGAAAAAATTCCATCACCCCCAGCACATCGTTTCCGACCAGCAGCGGCAGACCGAACACCCCCTGCAAGCCGGCGCGCGCCAGCGCAGCCGCTCCGGAAAATGCCGCATCAGCGGCGCCATTCGCGATCCACACCGGCCGACCGGCCATAAACGTGCGCTGTACCGGGTCCTGTACGCTCGCGGGCGCGGGCATGACCACACGCTCAGCATCGCGGTCCGCCAGCGCCGCCAGTTCCGGCGTATCCATGCCCCAGCTCTCACGAAAGCGCAGCCCGCCGGCCTCGCGATCGAGGATCCAGCACCTGCCACAGCGCCAGGCCATGCTGCGACAGATGCCCTCGATGATCGCAGGCAGCGCCTCGGATACCGTTTTCGCATCGGACAGCACACGATTTACCGCGCGCTCCATTGCCAGCCGCTGTTCGCCCAGCCGGCGCGACGTAATGTCTTCGACCGTGCAGTACAGATAGTGCGGGCGGCCCGCAGCGTTGCTGACGACAGCCACCGTACGCTGCTCCCACCCGGTGCTGCCATCCGCGCGCACGCACGGCGCTTCGGTGGCCAGCGTGACCGTGGCGCCACGGCCGCCGTCTGCAATACGGTCACTGATGCGGCGCTTCGGATCCCGCGGCAGCGCAGCCTGATCGGCGTCGACAAACTCCCTGCCCGTGAGCTCTGCCTTGGCATAACCGAGCATGTCGAAGAGTTCGGCCTCTTTGCGTTCGACAATATTGACGACCGTGCCGATCAGCCCGGATGCACTGATGTCTGCGGGTGCGATCACCGCCTTGTGGCGCAACGTTTCAATGCGCTCGCCGCTGCCCGTGGTGATCGTGGTGCGATAGGTTTGCCGGCGTGGAACGCCGATGCTTGCCTGCGGCACGCCGTCCTCGTCCGGCAGGCGCCGGTACAGCGTCTGCACCAGATCGCACACGAATGCCGTGCGTGACACCCCGAACAAACGTTGCCACGCCTCGTCCACGCCGATGGTGCGGCCCTGTGCGGACTTGAAGTAAACCGGATCAGGCAGTGCATTGACGACCTCGACCGCAACACGCTGCGTGCGCGCCAGATCATGCTCGCCGTTGCGCAATGCGTCGACCAGGCGATCCCCCAGCGTGGCAACCGGTGCAGCAGGCGCGCGCCTGCGCTTCACCCCCAGCACCAGCCCCGCGATCGTTACCGCACCCAGCAGCAGCATCCACGGCAGCACAGCACCGGGCAGACTCAGCAACCAGGTGCCATTGCGGACATCGATGTTTTGCACCACCAGGATCAGCAACAGGATCGACGCGGCGGCGGCAACCGTCAGCGGCACCCAGGCATAGGCCGCCATGGCCGGTTTCCGCTGATCGTCACTCCCTGTCGTGCCCATTTAGAACGCCATTTCTTGTTCTGGCTTATTTCTAATGACCCGGATGCTGCATCCGAGATTATTAGCAGGAGTTTGCACCTCTATGGCGATACGCGCCACCCGCGGGCGCACCAAAATTCATGCGGATCCGGAGCACGCAACCGCCTCGACGCGACAGACCGTCCGCCACAGGCAAAGTAAGCCATTGTTCTTATAGAGAAATCCACAAGGATGCGCTGGCGCAAGCTGCGCGGCGCTACCGCGGGCACCATCCAAAGCGATGCCAGCAGGCACCAGCACGGTGCGCACACTCCAGGCCGATTATCTACGCATGCTTGCCCTTGATCAGCGCCTCGGCCTGCTGCCGGAGCATGGCCAGCTGCTCAATGATGTCCCGGTTTTGCAGGAAATTGGCGGTGGAATCGGCCGAAGGCCGCAGGCCTTCGCGCGCATCCGCGATCAAACCCAGGATCTGCTGCGCAACATCGTAGCCGGGATCCACAACCCGCAGACCGCGCGCGAACTGTTCATGCTCGTCGAGTATCGAGCGCAAATTGCCCAATTCCATTTCCGACATCAGATCACCTATCAGTTATCGAGTTCAGCCAACAGTCATCACAAACAGTTTAACGCGGGGCTGCGGATAAAGCGAAATGGCGCCGGCCCGCCGCACCCGATCGGCGCATTACCCGTCTTGCCCCGAACATCATCGCGCCCGCGCGAAATACGGTATGGTTGCAGACAAGGAGACACTCTAAATGGCTCTACCCTTCATCACACCTGCACGCCTGCTTACCGTCGCCGCGCTCGCTCTCGCGCTCCAGGGCTGCGGCTCGACCTCGATGTCGAAAAACGAATGCCTGACCGCAGACTGGTATGCCATCGGTTACGAGAGCGGTATCCGCGGACAGCGCGAAGCGCAGATCAGCCAGCACCGCAAGGCCTGCGCCGAACACGGCATCACACCCGATCTCGCGCGCTTTCTTCAAGGACGCGACGTCGGGCTGCAACGCTACTGCGAACCGCGCAATGGCTACCGGCTCGGGCGCAACGGCACAAACTACGACGGCATCTGTCCGCAGCGACTGGACGGCGAATTCACCAGCGCCTATCGTGCGGGCCGCGAACTCTACGACACCGAACAGAACATCAATCGCTACGGGCGCCGCATCGGCAACCTGCAGTCGGACCTCAATGCCCTCAACGACGACCTCAACCGCAAACAGTCCGAAATCATTGCACCGGGCACATTGCCGGCGCGGCGCGCGCTGCTGCTCACCGAAATAATCGAACTGCGCGACAAAATCAAGAACATCGAGCACGACATCCACGATGCACGCCTCGCGCGCGACCGCGAGCGCGACCTGCTGCAGCAACTCGAACGCCGCGACGTCGGCCGGTAGTTTCAGGGGATTACGCCATCGCCTAAGACCCGGCGGATCGGGTCACAGCCGGGCCGCCATGACGTCTGCCCCGCAGAAAACACCGCTTTCTTTCCCCGCGGATTGAAATGCGGCGCAGGGGCGACTAGGATAATGCTGACGCTAACCCGTAAGCCAAGGAGGATCCATGGCCGCCACGAAGAAAGCGAAATCCAAAGCAAAGAAAAAAGCCCCGGCAAAGAAACGCGCCGCCAAAAAAGCCGCAGCCCCGCGGAAAAAACCCGCCGTAAAGAAGGCCGCAGCAAAAAAGACCGCTGCGAAGAAAGCCGCTGCGAAGCGGCCTGCCGCAAAAAAATCTGTCGTCAAAAAAGCTGCACCCAAAAAACCCGCGGCGAAACCGGTCGCGGCAAAGCCCGCGCCCAAACCCGCGGTCATCGTACCGCCGCAGGTCAGGCCAGCAACACCGCCCAGCAGACCCGCCGCCGCAACACCCCCCGCGCAAGCGGCGCAGCCGCCGCAGCCCGCGACCAGGCCGTGGGAACCACCGAAGCCCGTGGTCACGCTGTCCGCAGTGGCCGTTGCCCCGCGCGGCATCCCGCAGTCCAATGCCGCAACGCCGGTGGTGCCGGATCACAGCCCGCTGCCCGGTGAAGAACCCGTCGGTGTGGTCACGCACTACTACAACCACCTGTCGGTCGCAGTCGTGCACCTTGATGCGGGCAGCCTGGAAGTCGGCGATATGGTTCGCATCATCGGCCACACAACCGACTTTCGCCAGAAAGTCACGTCACTCGAAGTCGATCACCACTCAGTCACCGAAGTCGGCCGCAGGCAGGCGTTCGGCATGAAAGTGAACGAACACGTGCGCGAGCACGACGTGGTCTACAAGGTCAACGAGTTCTAGATTCCCGGTTGCACCGTGGGCGGGGCTGACGGCCCCGCCTACACCCTGCCGAAATCGTTCTGATACAACGCCTCGAGCCGCGCCAGCACCGCCGGCGGCAGCGGCCCCATTGCGGCAGCCGCGAGCGCTTCATCAACATGGCTTAAAGCCGCGCTGCCGATCACTGCACACGACACCTCCGGGTTCGACAACACAAAACGCAGCGCCACCTGCGCGCGCGTGCCCTGATCCGCACCGATGGCCGCAAACACCGCACGCGCCTTGCGCTCTTCTTCGATCACGCTGGTGCCGGCAGTAAGCATGCTCTCGCGCCCGTGGCGCTCGTCGCTCGCAATGATCCCCGCCGCAAAAATCCGGATGGCCATCACCGCCACACCAAACTCGCGACACGCAGCCATGATGCCGCCCAGGTTCTGCCCGGTCCACGCCGCGGGCATTGGCCGCGCGGCACTGGGATTCAACAGGTTGTAATACACCTGCGCCGAATCAAAGCGCCCGCTGCGGATCACCTCGCACACCGGCCCGGCCTCGCCCAGCGCGGTGATGCCGATATGCCGCGCCAGACCCTGCTCGCGCAACCGCTCCATGCCGTCGGCGACACCATCCCTGCCGAGGATCTGCGCGACCGTCATCACCCGGCCGCCGGGTTTGGCGCCGATGCGGTTATGCAATTGCAGCAGATCGA
>JAOUIN010000341.1 GCA_029883965.1 Betaproteobacteria bacterium | reverse complement strand
GTGATTTTCTTACCCTTCAGTGACACAAACGTCACCTGCGGGGCCGCCGGTTTTGCGCTCCAGATCAAAAGCGCCACAACAATTACCGCACCGGCGGCAATTGCAGCTGATATCAATTTTATCCGTTTCAATTTTTGCTCAATTCAAACAAAGCTTCCGGCCATGACGCCTATTCTCGGAGTTCTGCCGGACATTGTCATCACCGCGTTTATGTGCAATCCGGCGACTGTCGAAGATAAAATTGAAGACTCTCTGTGCATGTCCGCTGCTACGGGATTGCGCATACAAACTCCTCGAACTTGCCATTCGGCGCGCGCGGAAAATCCTCGCGGACACAGGCTATGTTCAGCCGGAATGGATGACCGAGCGACTCGATGATCATGGCGCCCAGCCGCGCCTCCTCGCCGTCGGTCAAGTCGCGGTCCGTAACGAAGTTGACTTCAAGCTCCTCAAGTGAACGCTGGATGATCTTGAACTGGCGCACCGGTGCGACTTCGCTGTACGGCAGCACGCCGACGACGGGCCAGCGCCATTTCCCGCCCGGCAGGCGCAGCATGTTGCGCTCCCGCCCCGCGATACGCTCCAGCACCGGCAGTGTCCGCCCACAGGTGCAGGCGTTGCCGACCGTCGCGTAATCCCCGAGCTCGTAGCGGATCAGCGGCATCGCGTAATTGTGCAGACTGCTGATCACCAGGCGACCGGTTTCGCCCGGCGCGCAGGGGTTCCCGGCGACGTCCAGCACTTCAACCAGAACGCTCTCGGCCATGACATGGTATTGCCCGCTGACCGGGCACTGGAGCGCGATGTAGCCCAGCTCCTGCGAGCTGTAGACATCCTCGATGGACACATTCAGCACGGCCCTGCAGCGCTGCCGCAGCAACGGCGTGACGGTTTCGCCGACACACAACACCGCGCGCAGCCACGGCAGCGCCGCCTTTTCCTGTTCCAGGTAATCGAGCAACCTGGCGAGGATGTTGGGAAACGTCAGCAGGTAGCCGGGCTGGTGTCTGATCAGCCATGCGGCCTGCGTTGCAGAGTCTGCATTCAGGCTGAGCAACGCTGCCGGCCCGGTCGCATAAACCGCCGCAGAGGCCGCGCCCCAAACCCGCGCGACACTGCCGTCAGGCGGATCTGCCGCCCCCGCGCCGAATGCGCGTATCGCGGCCAGCTTGAGGGAAAGATCGCGCTGATGCCAGTGATGGTCGCGCAAGGCATTGGCCTGCCAGATCAGCGCGTCGAGCCCCGTGCTACGCACCAGCACCGGCTGACCTGTCGAGCCCGAACTGCGCTTTTCAACGGGCTTCCCGTACTGCGGGGGAATGAAGTCGCTGCTCATGGACTCGACGCCATCCTGCAGGTCGCGGCGCGTCAATATCGGCAACGCCCTCAGCTGAGACAATGTCGACAGCGGGCGGTCGTCCGCGCCGACCAGTCGCTCCCGATAGTGGCGCGTGTGCTGCCGCGCGTGTGCCACCACCGGTGAGAGCTGGCGCAGCTGGTGCGCCAGTATTTGTTCGGCCGGCCAGCGTTCACTCTGCGCAAACTGCCACAACAGCGCCAGCACCCGGGCGCCATGCTCATCGGGCACTGCCGGCCACCCGACGCCGGGCAGGAATGACTTAAGCGCGTTCATCACCCTGCAGCGTGCGGGGCAGGTTCAGTGCGCCCGGTCCCAGTTGGGTCCGACTCCGACCTCCACCAGCAACGGCACAGCGAGCTTCGCCACACCGGTCATCAGCCGCGCCAGTTCGGTTTTCACCAGGCTCAATTCCGCATCGGGCACTTCCAGGACCAGTTCATCGTGCACCTGCATGATCAGTTTCGACTGCAGTTTCTGGTCGACCAGCCAGTGCTGCACAGCGATCATCGCCAGCTTGATCAGATCAGCGGCCGTGCCCTGCATCGGCGCGTTGATCGCCGCGCGCTCCGCGCCCTGTCGCCGGTTGCCGTTGCTGCTGCGGATTTCCGGCAGCCACAGGCGGCGACCGAAAACGGTTTCGACATAACCCTGCTCATTGGCCTGCGCCCGGGTGGTGCGCATGTATTCGGCAACGCCTGGATAGCGCTGGAAATACCGGTCCATGTACTGCTGCGCAGCCGCGCGTTCGAGATTGAGCTGCCGGGCAAGGCCGAATGCCGACATGCCGTAAATCAATCCGAAATTGATGACCTTGGCGTAGCGGCGCTGTTCATTGTCCACCGCTCCGGGAGCAACGCCAAAGATTTCTGCAGCAGTCGCGCGATGGATGTCTTCACCGGCTGCAAACGCCTTGAGCAGGCTTTCGTCGCGCGAGATGTGCGCCATGATGCGCAACTCGATCTGCGAGTAATCCGCCGATACGATGTGTGCGCCGCGCGGGGCGATAAAGGCTTCGCGTATGCGCCTGCCCTCGGCCGTGCGGATGGGGATGTTCTGCAGATTTGGGTCGCTGCTTGCGAGGCGACCGGTGACCGCAATGGCCTGGCCGTAACTGGTGTGCACGCGGCCGGTCCTGCGATTAACCATGCCCGGCAGTTTGTCGGTGTAAGTCGATTTGAGCTTGGCCAGCCCGCGGTATTCGAGGATCAGCTTGGGCAGCGGATGATCCAGCGCCAGTTCCGCCAGCGACTCTTCGTCCGTGGACGGCGCGCCGGAAGGCGTTTTCTTCACCGGCTTCAGACCCTGCTTGTCAAACAACACTTCCTGGATCTGCTTGGGTGAACTCAGGTTGAACGGCTGACCGGCCTGTTCATGTGCGCGCGCTTCGATGTCCATCATCTTGGCACCGAACTCC
>JAOUIN010000340.1 GCA_029883965.1 Betaproteobacteria bacterium | reverse complement strand
CGGTCCGGACAAGTCGCTGGATATCGTCGGCTATTCCACTGGCGCGGCTCTGGCCGTGGAATATTCTCTGGCACGACTGCAGGGTGAGGAATTGCCCCCTGTGCGTAAGCTGGTCTTGATTTCTCCAGCCATCGGTGTGTCTCCCGCGGCAGCGCTTGCCGTATGGCAAGGGCGCCTTGCAGTGCTGCTCGGCATTCCGAAACTCGCATGGACTGACGTGATGCCGGAATATGACCCTTACAAGTACTCATCATTTCCGGTCAATGCGGGCGACCAGGTTTACGCGATAACGCAGGTGATCGCCGGTCGCCTCGCCGCACTTGGAAACGCGGGTGCTGTTTCCGGACTGCCACGTATCCTTGCCTTTCAGTCGGTGGCTGACGCGACCGTTTCCACGCCTGCAGTCGTCGACAGTTTTTTCCGCCGCCTCGCGCCTGGAGGCCACGAGCTGGTGCTGTTCGACATCAATCGCCATGCGGACGCAGAGGCGCTGTACCTGCCGGGCATTCCTGAGGTCAGCACCGACCTGCTGCGGGGTCCGGCACTGCCGTTCGACCTTTCCGTTCTTGCGAATGCAGGTCCTGACACCGACTCTGTGGTTGTCCGTCGCCGTAGCGCCGGTACCGACGTGCAGCGGGTCGAACCCAACGCCATGAGCTGGGCGCCCGAAGTCTTTTCCCTGTCGCATGTTGCTCTGCCTTTTGACTCCCGCGATCCTGTTTATGGCGCCGAGCGGCCGGAGAAATCGACGCTGATCTATCTGGGCAGACCCGAGTTGCGGGGAGAACGCGGCCTGCTTGCGGTTCCTCCGGCTACGCTCATGCGGTTGCGGCACAACCCGTTTTTTGACTACATGCGGGCGCGTATCGAGACGTTTCTTGATGAATAGTGATGCGGGGCCGTGTCGTCCGTTGTCGCGCTTGCAGTAAAATGAATTTCGCTCTCAACTCTGAGTCTTAGCCGGAATGTCCCGCACAGCACGCTATCTGGCGGTCTGTATTGCACTGATCGGACTTGTCGTGATCAGCGCGGTCATTGTGCTGGTCACTGTTGAGTTTACGCTCCCGCTGAATGCTTATCGTGACCGCATTGCCGCGGCCGCAGGCCAGGCTGCGCGAGCCGAGGTGCGGATTTCCGGACCGGTGCGGCTGTTCACCGGACTGCACGCCGGCGTCGAACTCAATGGTCTGCAGGCCACCGGGAAAGCGGGCCGGTTCCAATGGGAAGCACAGCTCGAGCAGGTCCGCGTCCGGCTGAGCCTGATCGAACTGCTTTCCGGCGGAATACGGATCGTTGACACGCTGGCAAGCGGGGCGGTCATCTGCTCGATCATGGCCCCTGCGTCTGAAAATGCGCCGCAGGCGAAGGTGCAACCGTCTGCGCAGACGTCGGCGTCGATGCGGGTGTCCGGAATCGATCGCATTCGGTTCGAGCGCATTGCATTCGTCATTGACGACGCTTGCAATCGTGATCATGCGCGAGTGGAGATCGAAGCGCTTGATGCGAGTGTCCCGGCACACGGCCAGGCCAGCGTCATGGCCCGCGGCATATTCAAAGGTGAGGTCTGGAAGCTGGCACTGGACGGACCGGGACCGGCCGTGCTGATCGATAGTGCGACGCCGGCGCAATACAAGGTTACTGCCGAATTCGCCGGTGCCCGTCTTGAAACGATGTCGCAAATCGTGCTCAGCCCCTTGTCCCTGAAATCGGATCTGACATTCGAATCGGCGGAACTGTCGACGTTGTTGAAGCCGCTGAGCGAGAGAGTAATTGGCTTCGGACCGGCTTTTTTGCGCGGGCATCTCGAAGGAGATCTCAAGCGGGCGGTACTACGCATCGACGAAGCGCGTATAGATCCGGGAACCACGACAGGTGAGTTGTCCGCTGACTGGTCCGGCCCGCAGCCCAAGCTGTTCGCGCGGATCAGCACCAATGCGCTCGATGCAGTTGACGTCTACGCCTGGGTGATCAAGTCGCTCGACGTGGCCCGAATCGATGGGGGCGATACCATGCGGCGTCTCATCGCAACAGCACGTGACAGCACCGGGGATGTTTCTGTCACGGTGGCGCGCGTCGTTGCGGACAAGTTCGATTTCGAATCCGTCAAAATCGAGGGTGGTTGGCGTGCAGGCATCGCGCAGGCGTCGGTGAACGGCACGCTCGGGCGCGCCCCGCTGGGAGCGACATTGGATGCCGATGTACGTAGTGACCAGGCGGTGCTGGCAGCCAAAATCCACGCCAGCCGGGTGGTGCTGCCCAAGGGACTCGATGTCAGCGGCACAGTCGGTGGCGTGGACATCAAGGCGAATACTGCCGGGCCGATCGGGCCGGCATTGTTGGACAAACTAACTGCCACGGTGGCGCTGCGCGAGATCCGGCTGATGACGCCGTCGGGTGATGGCGCCGCCGGTGAGGTGAAAATCGACTCGGGACGTCTGGAAATCCTCGGCGGTGGCACGGTGAAACTTGCCGTGTCGGGCAAGCTGCTCGGTGAGAAATACAACGCCCGGCTGGACGGCGCAGACGTGCGGAAATTTCTGCGCAACGAACCATGGCCGCTCCGTGCAACCACCACTGTCGGATCTTTGCGGATGGCGGCAGCGGGGATTCTTGAAATGCGGCAGAACAATCCGCGCATTGCGCTCGATGTATCGGCTGACGCAAAGAAGCTCGGTTCTCTCGTGCCCGCAGATTGGGCCGGGTTGCCGCTGGAGGCGCGTGGACACGTCGTTGCCAGCGGGGATGACTGGAACGTCAGGATCGGTTCGATCCGGCTCG
>JAOUIN010000339.1 GCA_029883965.1 Betaproteobacteria bacterium | reverse complement strand
GACCTATCGCAAATATGCGTGGCCCGGTTTCCTCGGTGCGCTCTACGAGAAAAACGGCGTCGCGGTCAGCCTGATTTCGGCACTGAGCATCGGCCTGCTGTTCCTGCTCGCGGGCGCACTGTCAAACCCCGAGCAGTTTTTTGCCGCACACAGCGATGCACAGGGTTCGTTCTATGCGCTGATGCCGCACAACCTGATGGCCGGCGTGTTCGGTGCGGTTTCGGTATTCGTGTTGATTGCGCTGCTGATGGGTTTTGTCCGGTTCTGGCCGTACATGGGTGAGGAACTGGCCGACTTCTTCAAGGGCGGACCGCTGGCGGAAGGCATGCATGATGCATTCACGCTGAAGAATCTGAACGGCGGCAGCGACAAGGAAGGCTGCATGTATCCGACGGAGCAGAAATCCTTCGCGCGGAAAATCTTCCATCACTTCACGTTCTATGGCTTCCTGCTGTGTTTCGCGGCAACCAGCGTGGCGACTGTTTACCACTACATGCTCGGCAATCCGGCGCCGTATCCGTTCTGGAGTCTGCCGGTACTGCTGGGTACGGTCGGCGGCATCGGCCTGCTGATCGGACCTGCGGGGTTGCTGTGGATCAAGCATCAGCGCGATCCCGAGTTCAAGGTGCCGGAGCAGGCGGGCATGGACGCAGGATTCCTTGTGCTGCTGTTCATGATCAGCCTGACCGGTCTGGGGCTGCTGATCTGGCGCGAAAGCGCTGCGATGGGTACCTGGCTGGCAATTCACCTGGGTTTCGTGCTCGCGCTGTTCCTGACCATGCCCTACGGCAAGTTCGTGCACGGCATGTACCGGCTGGCGGCGCTGGTGCGTTTCCATCTTGAGCGGCGGCGGCCGGTGCCAGGAATCGCGCCTGAGTAAAATATCATTTAAAAACAAATATTTATAGTATTAATGCGCCGCGCGCCCGCACGCTTCTTCCCGCCCCGGCTTTTCCGCCGATGACGTTCGTCCGGAAATCCGGGATACACCATGCCTGGATCATTCTCGCGGCAGCGTGCGTGCTGGGTGTGGTCAGCCGCGCGGATTCGGCCTCATTTGCCGTGCTTGTCGATCCGCTGGTTGAGATGTTCAACTGGAAACGCGGCGACATCGGCCTGGCGTATTCGCTGGCGTTCCTTTGCAGCATGCCTGCGATGCTGATATTCGGCTGGCTCGGCGATCGGTTCAGCGCACGCACGCTGATGATCGGCGCGTCACTGATGATTTCCGCAGGCACAGTCCTGCTCGGGATGATCCGGGAACTGTGGCACCTTCATGTCATTTACGGCGTGTTTGTCGGTGCCCTGGGCAATGCGGCTTTCGTGGTGCTGCTGCCGGTCATCATTACCCGCTGGTTCAACCAGAAGATGGGGCTCGCACTGGGAATCTACTGGGCCGGGCTCGGGTTTGGTCCGGTGGTTTTTGCGCTGCTGTTCCGCTGGATGATCGAGAGCCGCGGCTGGGAATCGGCGTTCCAGGTGATCGGCATCACTTTCGGCGTGATTCTTCTGTTCTTTTCCTGGTTCATACGAACCAGTCCTGCAGAGATGGGGTTGACCGCCTATGGCGCCGACAATGCGGCGAAGGAGAAGCAGACATTCGGCATGGCCGTGAGCCTGCGGTCGGTTTTGGCGCGCAAGCCGGTATGGCTGCTGATGGGCTGCCATCATCTGGGCTGCGCCGGACATGCCGTGATCCTTGCGCACGGTGTTTCGATGGCCACCCACCATGGCATTCCGGGCCTGCAGGCGGCGGGTGTGCTGAGCACGATCGCCGGCGTATCGATATTCAGCCGCTTCACCTTTTCGCTGCTCACCGAGCGCTTCGGCGGGAGAACCATCCTTTCGGGGGCGATCTTCGGCCAAAGCCTGTCGATCCTGCTGCTGCTGTTTGCCAGCGAGGTGTGGCACTTCTACGCCTTCGCGGTGTTCTTCGGCATTTGTTACGGCGGCGAGATGGTCGGATTTCCGATCATCAACCGGCACTTGTTCGGGGCGAACGCGCCGCTGAGTTCAATTTTTTCGTTTCAGATGATCGGCGGCAGCACCGGCATGGCCCTGGGCGGCTGGCTCGGCGGCGTGCTGTTCGATCACTCGGGCAACTACACCTCCGCGATACTCGTCGCTGCGGGTATCGGTTTCCTTGCCATTCCGCTGGCGCTGTGGCTGCCGCGGCATCAGCGGCCGGTGGCGGCTGCTCCGGTTGCCGGCGCGGCCTGAGCCTGATTTATGCTCGTTGTTTCATGAGCAACTGCTGGATGCTGCTGTAATCCCGCCGGCTTTCAGTTTCGCAATCTCTTCCTCGCTGTAGCCGTATTCGCCCAGAATCTCCGCCGTCTCCGCACCACGATCCGGCGCGGCATTGCGCACCTTGAACGGCGTCTTCGAAAAGTTGATGCCGTTGCGCACCACGCCGATGTCACCGAGCTTGTAGTGTTTCACCGGTGCGGCAAGGCCGAGGTGTTGCACCTGCGGATCGGCGAACACTTCATTGATCTTGTAGATCGGGCCGCAGGGTACGCCGGCCTGGTTCAGCAGTTCGATCCATTCCGCGGAGGTTTTGGTTTCGATCTGTGCGGCGATGATCCTGTTCAGTGCGTCGCGGTTTTTCGAGCGGATTTTTGACGAAGAATAATCCGGATTTTTCGGGATGTCGGGCAGGCCGACGGCTTTGCACAGGCGTTCAAATAACTGTCCTGAGCCGGCGATGTTGATATGGCCGTCTTTGGTCTTGTAGGTGCCGGTCGGGATTGCGGTGGGATGGTTGTTGCCGGCCTGTCCG
>JAOUIN010000337.1 GCA_029883965.1 Betaproteobacteria bacterium | reverse complement strand
CGTCGACGGATTGTAATACGGCATTCGTGACGGCCACGATATAAAGACTGTCTTCACCGTCGGGCAGCAGGCTGCGGTCGCCGCGCACGTCGGCTTCAAACGCCTGCACCTGCAGATCGTAGGCGGGACTGGCTGGAAAACGTTCTTCGACGGCGCCCTTGGGATCGCGAACGGTAATGACGTGTTCTTTGGCGAATCGCAGTGCCGAGGAGATCAGCGTGGCTTTCTCGCCTTCGATGACCAGGTTGTTTTCCGCGCTGGCCACTTCACGCGTTGCCTTCGCCAGCGCGTGACAGTCGCCCTCGAGACGGCCCAGGACGGTCATGGTGTCGTCAGGCAGTTTCTGGCGGCGGTCGGGGTGGGTGAAAGCGGAGACCTCGACAAAGCGCTGGCCGCTGACGTACTGGATCAGGTCCAGCAGATGTACGCCGACGTCATACATGACACCGCTTTGTTCAAAATCCTGGCGCCACGAGGCGCGCGACCCGAGTGCCGATGAGCGCTCCAGAGAAATTTCTGCGAGCCGGCCGAGTCGGCCGGACTGCACGATTTCGCGTGCCCTGACTATGGCGGCATCGAGCCGGATCTGATGGGCGATGCGCAGTACGACGCCGGCATCGCGGCAGGCCTGAACCATTTCACGCGCATGAGCCGTTTTCATTGCAAACGGTTTTTCGCAAAGGATGTGCTTGCCGGCCCGCGCCACTTTGAGCACGGCCTCGTGGTGCATCGCATTCGGCAGCGCAATATAGACCGCATCGACATTTGCGTCCGCGACCAGGCTGTCGAGGTCCTTGTGCGCGCCGCTGACATTGAATTTTTCGGCAAACGCGCGGCTCTTCTCCGGCGTGCTGCCGAGGCAGGCAACCAGTTCCGAGCCGGCGCTGTTGATGATGGCCGGTGCCACAAAATCCGTGGCGACCCAGCCCAGACCGACGACGCCCCAGCTTAACTTTGAATGTTCGCTGCTCATGCTCAATGTGTTACTCCTGTTGGCAGCGAACAGGATCGCTGCGTCCCTGCATCAAATGACGCTTTCCATGGCCTGCACCTCGACCAGCGTGCCGGGCGTGACATTGCCCTGATCCGTGGGCAGGATGATGAAGCAGTTCGCTTCCGACATGGAACGCAGGATGCCCGAGCCCTGTTCGCCGGTGACGCGCACACTGAGATTGCCGGCGTCGTCGCGCGTCAGTATGCCGCGCTGAAACTCCGTGCGCCCCGGCGCTTTTTTCAGGCTGGACGTGCAGGGCACTTTGAACGCGGGCAGCGGATCGATCGGATCGCGCCCGGAGAGTTTCAGCAACGCGTCGCGTACGAACTGGTAGAACGTGACCATTACCGAGACCGGGTTTCCGGGAAGGCCGAAGAAGTGCGCGTCGCCGATCTTGCCGTAGGCGAGCGGGCGGCCGGGTTTCATCGCGATTTTCCAGAAGACGACTTCCCCCAGCTGGTTCAGCAGTTCCTTGACGAAATCTGCTTCTCCAACGGAAACGCCGCCGCTGGTGATGACCACGTCGGCGATGCTCGCCGCCTCACGGAATGCGGCCTCCAGCAGCTTCGGGTCGTCACGAATAACGCCCATGTCGATCACTTCGCAGCCCAGGCGGGTCAGCATGCCGTAGATCGTGTAGCGGTTGCTGTCGTAAATCTGGCCGGCTGCCAGAGGCAGACCGACGGACACTAATTCATCGCCGGTGGAAAAAAATGCGACGCGCAGCTTGCGGTACACCGATACCTCGGCTATGCCCAATGAAGCGATCAGGCCGATTTCCGCCGGGCGTACGGGCTGGCCGCGACGCAATGCCGGCTGGCCCTGTTTCAGGTCCTCACCCGCACGGCGCAGATTCTGACCCTGGCGGTGGCCGCCGCCGATGCTGACCTGGCCGTCCTTGGCTTCAGCGTGTTCCTGCATGACGATGGTGTCCGCGCCCTCGGGTACGACGCCGCCGGTCATGATGCGCACCGCCTGTCCGGCAGAGACGCTGCCGGCGAACGGCACGCCGGCGAACGAGCTGCCTGCCACTTTCAGGGTGACCTTACCATCCTGTTTCAGATCGGCAAAACGCACGGCATAGCCGTCCATCGCCGAATTATCGTGCGACGGTACATCCACCGGCGAAACAACGTCCTCGGCCAGCACACGCCCCAGCGCTGCGCGTACGGCGACGCGCTCCATGGTGCTGACGGGTGACAGGAAGCGGGCGATGACTTCGCGCGCCTTGGGCACCGGAATCGAATTCGGATCGTAATCGTCGGCGCAGGAAAGCGCCTGCAACGTAGGGCTGACGGTGTTCATGGGAATGTCCTTTGCCGCGGATTTCGCGATGGATCTGATTTTATCAGGCGAGGTGCCGTGCTATTCCAGAATTTCGGTGGCCGGGCGCCAGTCCAGCGTACCGGCGGCGCTATAACCGGGCAGCTTGTTGATCAGTTTTTGGAATGCCGGTTTTTCCAGTTGCGCGAGCAGGGCCTGCAGGCGCGGCTGGCGCAATGCGGGCCCGCGCACGGCGAAGTAGTAATGTTCCTGAACCACTGGCACGAAAGCCAGGTGATGCTCGCGTGCGGCGGCCTCAATACCGAAACCGGCATCGGCCATGCCGCTGGCCACAGTCGCTGCAACGGCGGCGTGGGTGAACTCCTCATGAGCGTATCCGTGGATCGCGCCGGGACGCAGTTTTTGCTGTGCCAGCAGGAAATCGAAACAGAGCCGTGTCCCGGACCCCGGCTGGCGGTTCACGAAGCGCACGCCCTTGCGTGCGAGATCGGCGATCGTGTTCAGTTT
>JAOUIN010000338.1 GCA_029883965.1 Betaproteobacteria bacterium | reverse complement strand
TCCCTTTACCGGGCAATACTGGGACAACCACGAAAAAGGCGTCTACCGCTGCGTGTGCTGCAACGCTGAACTGTTCCGTTCGGATGAAAAATTTGAATCCGGAACGGGCTGGCCGAGTTTCTGGAAGCCTGCAGTCGCGGAGAATGTCGCCACCGAAGACGATCACGCTTTTTTCATGCAACGCACCGAAGCCCTGTGCAGCCGTTGCGATGCCCACCTCGGGCATGTATTCAACGACGGGCCACAACCCACCGGCCTGCGTTACTGCATCAACTCAGCGTCACTCAAGTTCGAGAAAAAGTGAACCGCGCCGCCCGCCGCGCCTTTGACGAGGCTGCCGGCGCCCTGACCGCAATGTTTGAAAAATCCGGACCGTTTCCCGGGCAGGAGGTCACGCCCCCGCTGCTCGCAGACGCAGTCCGGCAGTGCCTGGAGGTTGTGCAGCGCGTGGATGACACGGACGACGAATTGCCGCCCGAAGAAGTCGACGAACTCGGCACCCATGCACTGGAATGCCTGTCGGATCTGGGCCTGTGGGCTTATCAGCTGAAACTCGACCGTGAACGTGCGGTAGTCGAAGACCTGGCCCTGGACATGGCGCAATGGATCACAAGCCATGAAGGCCGGATCACCGTGCTCGAACCGGTCGTCAATGCACTCGCCCGCCAGGCCAATGGAATGCGGGATCCGGCGGAACTTGCGGCACTGTTCGAACGCGCGCGCAATGTCATCGCCGGCGCAGCACCGGACTTTGCAGGCGCGACCGACGCTGACATCCTGCAACCCTGGCTGACCTTGCATTTCAACTGCGCGATCATCGCCACGCGGACACAGCAAGCGGATCTGATGAACTCTGCTTACGACCTGCTTGAAACCCACCTGCCACAGCATTGCGCCGCGTTCTATGAAGAAGGCTTGCGTGAGTCAAAAAAAACAGCTTACGGTGAACATGTGCGACGGATCATGCAAGAGCGACTGGCCGCATGGACGACCCGACACTAAGCATGGATAATGGCACGCCATGAAATTCCTGTTCGACATCTTTCCGGTCATTCTGTTTTTTGCTGCGTTCAAGCTCTACGGCATCTACGTTGCTACCGCGGTCGCGATTGCGGCAACGATCCTGCAGATCGGCTGGGTCTGGCTCAAACACCGCAAGATCGACAACATGCAGTGGATCAGCCTGGGCCTGATCGTCGTTTTCGGCGGCGCCACACTGCTGTTGCGCGACGAGACGTTTATCAAGTGGAAACCGACGGTGCTTTACTGGCTGTTCGCCCTGACACTGCTGGTGTCCGAAGCCGCCTTCAAAAAAAACCTGATCCGCAGCATGATGGAAAAACAGGTCACCGCGCCGGACGCCATCTGGCGAAAACTGCTGGGCGGATGGATCGTGTTCTTTGTCGTCATGGGCGTTCTCAACCTGTACGTCGCCTATGGCTATTCCACCGACACTTGGGTGAATTTCAAGCTTTTCGGCGGCATCGGCCTGATGATCGCGTTCGTGATCGGTCAGGCCATCCTGCTGGCGCCGCACATGAAGGAAAAAGAATCCGAATGAAATACCGAGCCGCAAAACCCGGATCGTGAGCGTTGCCGCGACCATGCGGGATCGGCTCGCTGCGCTCAATCCGGAATCCGTCGAAATACTCGATGAGTCCGGACTGCACGCAGGCCATGCCGGCGCCAGGGACGGCGGCGGACATTACCAGTTGATCATCGTATCGCACGCATTTTCCGGTCAGCCATCGCAGGCCCGCCACCGCATGGTGTACGGCGCACTGGGCACACTGATGCACAAGGAAATCCACGCGCTCGCCATCAAAGCTTACGCGCCGGATGAAATCTGATTACCTCACAGGAGCTGTCATGCAAAAACCCCCCGCACTTTCCCTGATCATTGCGCTAGCCGTGCTGCTCGCCGCGCCTGCCGCTCAGGCGCAGGTGGCCAAAGTCAACGGCGTGGCGATTCCGCAGGCACGCGCCGACGCCCTGTTGCGCGAGGCCACCTCCCAGGGCCGCCCGGATTCCCCGGATCTGCGCAACGCCGTCAAGGAGCGCCTCATCGAAAGCGAGGTGATCTCGCAGGAAGCGGTAAAACTCGGCCTGAACAAAAATGCCCAGGTCAGCGCACAGCTCGATCTGGCACGCCAGCAGGTCCTCGTCGGCGCCTATATCAACGAAACCATCCGGCGCAATCCTGCCAGCGAAGAAGCTACGCGCAAAGCAATGGCACAGCTCAAGGACCACCCCGCAGCCAGCGAGTACAAGGCGCGACATATCCTGGTCGGTTCCGAGAACGACGCGAAAGCCGCCATCGCCCAGATCAAAGGCGGCGCGGACTTTGCCAAAGTGGCTACGGAAAAATCACGCGACGAAGGCACCAAGGCCCAGGGTGGCGAACTGAACTGGACAGCGGCGACGGGATTCGTGCGGCCCTTTGCCGAAGCCATGGTCAAACTCAAAAAAGGTGAAATGACCGAAGTGCCGGTGCAAACCAATTTCGGCTGGCATGTGATACGCCTCGACGACATACGACCGCTGAGCTATGAAACGCTCAAGCCGCAGCTGGAACAGGTTGTCCAGCGCGAAACCGTGCAGAAGGCAATTGCAGACCTGCGCGCCAAGGCCAAGGTGGAATAGCACCAGCAGACGCCGGACCCGGAATCGGAATCGGAATCGGAATCGGAGCAGACTGCACAAACATCATTGATATTGATTTCATACACTCCTGTCATTAGTTAAAGTTATGAATAAAATCAACAGGTTATATACTCGAAGGGAA
>JAOUIN010000058.1 GCA_029883965.1 Betaproteobacteria bacterium | reverse complement strand
TGACAACATTCAGATGACGGTGACGCTGATCCAGCCCATAGCGATGGAAGAGGGGCTGCGGTTTGCGGTGCGTGAGGGCGGCAAGACCGTCGGCGCAGGCGTCGTCGCAAAGGTAATCGAGTAAGGCTGCAGGCCAGTAGCTCAACTGGCAGAGCGTCGGTCTCCAAAACCGAAGGTTGGGGGTTCGATTCCCTCCTGGCCTGCCAAAAACAGGCGGCACTGATGAACCGGCGGCAGGGCCAGAAATGGCCCTGCTGACCAGGCAAGGTACAAGGCGGTTGCGATAGTGGAAAAGATCAAGATTGCAGTAGCGGTGCTGCTCGTTGCCGCGGGTATCGGCGGGTTCTATTACCTGCAGGAAAGCGCGACCGTGATCCGCCTGGCATCAGTGCTGGCTGGGTTTGCGGCCGGAATCGCAGTGCTATGGACTACGGCGGCGGGACAGGGGTTTTTCTCGTTTGCGCAGGAGTCGGCTGCGGAAACGCGCAAGGTGGTCTGGCCAACGCGGAACGAGACGCTGCAGGCAACCGGGATCGTTTTCGTATTTGTCCTGTTGATGTCGCTGTTCCTGTGGGCGGTAGACGGGATTTTGTTGTGGATCGTGCAAAAGCTGATCGGCGGTGAATAGATGAGCAAGAAATGGTATGTGGTGCACGCCTATTCAGGCTTTGAGAAAAGCGTGCAGCGTGCATTGATCGACCGCATTCGCCGTGCAGGGATGGAAGACCAGTTCGGGCAGATCCTGGTGCCGGTCGAGGAAGTGGTCGAGATGAAAGGCGGTCAGAAGAGCATCAGCGAGCGCAAGTTCTTTCCGGGCTATGTGCTGGTCGAGATGGAGATGACCGACGAGTCCTGGCACCTGATCAAGAATACGGCGAAAGTCACCGGGTTTGTGGGTGGCACGGCGACGAAACCGACGCCGATTTCGGAAAAGGAAGTGCAGAACATCCTGAACCAGATTCAGGCGGGCGTGGAGAAACCGCGGCCCAAAGTGTTGTTCGAGGTGGGCGAAGCGGTGCGCGTCAAGGACGGCCCTTTCGCCGATTTTCACGGCAATGTGGAAGACGTCAATTACGACAAGAGCAAATTGCGCGTGTCAGTGACGATTTTTGGCCGCTCAACTCCGGTCGAGCTGGATTTCGGTCAGGTCGAGAAGGCCTGAGTTTTTAACCGCGGGGAGGGTGCCGGGTACTGACTGGCATCCGCTTGCACCCGTAAGGAGAGTGTAAATGGCAAAGAAAATTGTCGGCTTTATCAAGCTGCAAGTGCCGGCCGGGAAGGCGAATCCCTCGCCGCCCATCGGCCCGGCACTGGGTCAGCGCGGCCTGAACATCATGGAATTCTGCAAGGCGTTTAATGCCGCTACGCAGAAAATGGAGCCCGGGTTGCCCGTGCCCGTGGTGATCACGGCGTTCCAAGACAAGAGCTTCACCTTCATCATGAAGACGCCGCCGGCGTCGGTGCTGATCAAGAAGGCAGCCAAGCTTGAAAGCGGCAGTGCGCGTCCGAATACCGACAAGGTTGGACGGATTACGCGTGCGCAGGTCGAAGAAATCGCCAAGGCGAAGATGCCGGACCTTACCGCAGCTGATCTCAATGCCGCAGTGCGTACCATCGCCGGCAGTGCCCGCAGCATGGGCGTCGATGTGGAGGGCATGTAAATGGCTAACATTTCTAAGCGCTACAAGGCAGTTCGCGCCAAAGTCAATCGTGAAACGCTGTACCCGCTGAAAGATGCGCTGCAGCTGGTCAAGGAAAATGCAACGGCCAAGTTTAACGAGGCGATCGATGTCGCGCTCAATCTTGGTATCGATGCCAAGAAATCCGATCAGAATGTGCGTGGCTCGGTTGTGCTGCCGCAGGGAACCGGCAAGACGGTTCGTGTCGCGGTGTTTGCCCAGGGCGAAAAAGCACAGCAGGCGAAAGACGCAGGCGCTGACCTGGTTGGTTTCGACGATCTCGCAGCCGAGATCAAGGGCGGCAAAATGGATTTTGACGTGGTTATCGCGACGCCTGATGCGATGCGTGTGGTCGGTCAACTGGGTCAGGTGCTGGGTCCGCGCGGCCTGATGCCGAATCCGAAGGTTGGCACTGTTACGCAGGATGTGACCCTGGCGGTGAAGAATGCCAAGGCCGGCCAGGTGCAATACCGTGCGGACAAAGCAGGTATCGTGCAATGCACGATCGGCCGTGCTTCGTTCACGGTGGACGCGCTGGAGGAAAACATCCGTGCGCTGGTCGATGCGGTGAACAAGTCTCGTCCGGCGGGGACCAAGGGCATCTACCTGAAGAAGGTGGCGGTGTCGAGCACCATGGGTCCCGGCGTACGCGTTGACCAATCGAATTTTGCGCAGCAACAGCAGGGATAACAAGCCCCCGCGCATGGGCGCGGGGCAGAAACTTTGGGCCGCTGGTGGTGGCATCGCCAGCGGGTTGTCAAAGACCGTAGGGGCCGAGAGGTTTAATTTTTGGAGTATGGCTGTTGGCTGATTGCCGGTGGCCGGATACCGAAGTCCTACGCAGACGGTGTGCCCGAAACAGGTCAAACATTTTCATGTCTGGCTCCTGGATCATTGGTCGCCGTGTTGTTGGTAAGAACGGTGGGCGCAAAACGAAAAAGCAGGATGGAAAGCCTGAATACGGCGATTTGTCCGGTTTATCGTTTGGCATCCATTGATCGTTTAACGTTTAACGGAGAACGACCTTGAGTCTCAATCTGGAGCAGAAGCAAGCGGTAGTGGCAGAAGTGAGCGCACAACTCGCGCAAGCCCAAGCCATCGTACTCGCAGAGTACCGCAGCCTGCCCGTGGAAGACATGACCGTATTGCGCAAGAAAGCGCGCGATTCGGGTGTGTATTTCCGCGTTCTGAAAAACACCCTGGTGCGCCGCGCAGTCGCCGACACACCGTTCAAGTCATTGGCCGATCAGATGATCGGACCGCTGGCTTACGGTATTTCGAGCGATCCTGTAGCCGCTGCCAAGTTGCTGCACGAGTTTTCCAAGACCAACGAACGTCTCGTGATCAAGGGCGGCGCCATGCCGAACGTCATGATGAGTGCCAGTGAAGTAGCGGTGCTCGCCAAGATGCCCAGCCGTCAGGAGTTGCTCGCGACCTTGTTGGGAACGATGCAAGCGCCGGTTACCAAGTTTGTTCGCACTCTCAATGAGGTGCCGGGCAAGTTTGTGCGGGCGTTGGCTGCCGTGCGGGATCAGAAGGAAAAGCAGGCCGCGTGAAGTCGTGGCCCTGGAGCCATGATCACCGCAGCCATATAACTTATTGTTTTAATTAAATATTTTAAGATTCAGGAGAACGACATGAGTGTAGCCAAAGCAGAAATTCTCGACACTATCGCGAACATGACGGTGCTCGAGCTGTCTCAGCTGATCAAGGACATGGAAGAGAAGTTCGGAGTATCGGCCGCTGCTGCCGTCGCTGTTGCGGCTCCCGCCGCCGGCGGCGCTGCTGCCGCTGCCGAAGAAAAGACCGAGTTCACCGTCAATCTGACCAACGCCGGCGCCAGCAAGGTGAATGTCATCAAGGTTGTGCGTGCTGTAACCGGTCTGGGCCTGAAAGAAGCCAAGGACCTGGTGGATGGTGCGCCGAAGGCGGTCAAGGAAGGCGTCTCAAAAGCCGACGCCGATGCTATCGCCAAGCAGATCATCGAGGCGGGTGGCACGGCTGAGATCAAGTAGTTGCTGGACCTCGCGCCGGGCGGCGGTTCTCCGCCATCCGGCGTCTTTTGACTTTTGTCATCAAGGTTGAAAGTGGCAGGCCATATAGCGCAATGCGTGACTGTGACCTGCAACGTTTGACTTTCTGACTCTGCACCGGAGTAGACATGGCCTATTCATTCACCGAAAAGAAACGCATTCGCAAGAGTTTTGCTAAACGCGAGAGCGTATTGCAGGTGCCTTACCTGCTCACGACCCAGCTCGAATCATTCGCAGCGTTTCTGCAGGAGTTTGCTCCTGCCAATACGCGCAAGAATGAGGGCCTGCAGGCGGCGTTTACCAGCATATTTCCGATCGAGAGCCATTCGAAGAATGCGCGGCTCGAATTCGTCAGCTATGTGCTGGGCGTGCCGCCATTTGACGTCAAGGAATGTCAGCAGCGCGGACTGACCTTCGCGGCGCCGCTGCGCGCCAAGGTGCGGCTGACGATCATGGACAAGGAAGCGTCCAAGCCGACGGTTAAGGAAGTGAAGGAGCAGGAAGTCTACATGGGCGAGATTCCGCTCATGACCACCAACGGTTCGTTTGTGATCAACGGTACCGAGCGCGTGATCGTTTCACAGTTGCATCGTTCGCCGGGCGTATTTTTTGAACACGATCGCGGCAAGACGCATTCCTCAGGCAAGCTTCTGTTTTCTGCGCGGATCATTCCGTACCGCGGATCCTGGCTCGATTTCGAATACGATCCCAAGGATTACCTGTATTTCCGCGTCGACCGCCGTCGCAAGATGCCGGTTACGATTCTGCTCAAGGCGCTCGGATTCACGGTCGAGCAGATTCTCAAGGAATTCTTCGTATTCGACGCTTTTCATATCACCAAGAACGGCATCGAATTCGAGTTGAAGCCCGAGCGCATGCGCGGCGAAACGGCGCGCTTTGACATAACAACCAAGGGCGGCAAACTGATCGTCGGCAAGGACAAGCGGATTACCGTCAAGCACGTGCGTGACATGGAGGCTGCCGGCCTGAAGCGCCTGGATGCCCCTGAGGACTTCTTGATCGGTCGCGCGCTTGCGCACAACGTCATCGACAAGTCGACCGGCGAACTGGTTGCCAACGCCAATGACGAGATCACCGAAGAGGTGCTGGTCAAGCTGCGGGAAGCCGGAGTCGCGAGCATTGAGACCATTTACGCAAACGACCTCGACCAGGGGCCGTACATCTCGCAAACGCTGCGCATTGATGAAACGGCCGATCAACTGGCTGCGCAGATCGCCATATATCGCATGATGCGCCCAGGCGAGCCGCCGACCGAGGATGCAGTGAAGACGCTGTTTAACGGCCTGTTTTTCTCGCCGGATCGTTACGACCTGTCGGCGGTCGGCCGCATGAAATTCAACCGCCGCGTCGGTCGTGCGGAGCTCGTCGGTGAAAATACGCTGTCGCCGGAAGACATTGTTGCGGTAATCCGGATTCTGGTGGAACTGCGCAATGGTCGCGGCGAGATCGATGATATTGACCATCTCGGCAACCGTCGCGTACGGTCGGTGGGCGAGCTGGCGGAAAATCAGTTCCGCGCGGGTCTAGTGCGTGTCGAGCGGGCGGTGCGCGAGCGCCTGTCCCAGGCGGAATCCGACAACCTGATGCCGCACGACCTGATCAACGCCAAGCCGGTTTCTGCAGCCATCCGCGAATTCTTCGGTTCGTCGCAGCTTTCGCAGTTCATGGACCAGACCAATCCGCTGTCCGAAATTACCCACAAGCGGCGCGTTTCGGCGCTGGGACCGGGCGGCCTGACGCGTGAGCGTGCCGGCTTTGAGGTGCGCGACGTTCATCCGACGCATTATGGTCGCGTGTGTCCGATCGAGACGCCTGAAGGGCCGAATATCGGCCTGATCAACTCGCTGGCCATTTACGCGCGGACCAATGAATATGGTTTTCTCGAGACGCCTTACCGCAAGGTCAAGGACAGCAAAGTCAGCGACGAGATTCACTATCTGTCGGCGATCGAGGAAGGCAAGTTTGTCATCGCGCAGGCCAATGCGGCTCTGGACAAGCAGGGCAAGTTCGCTGACGACCTGGTGTCATGCCGTCATCACAACGAATTTGCGCTGTCCGCGCCGGATCGCATCGAATACATGGATGTGGCGCCCGCGCAGGCAGTATCCGTCGCTGCGTCGCTGATCCCGTTCCTGGAACACGATGACGCCAACCGCGCGTTGATGGGATCGAACATGCAGCGCCAGGCAGTGCCTTGCCTGCGTGCGGAAAAACCGCTGGTGGGCACGGGTCTCGAGCGTACCGTGGCGGTCGACTCGGGGACGGCGGTACAGGCGCGCCGTGGCGGTGTTGTTGATTACGTTGACGCAGGCCGTATCGTGGTGCGTGTCAATGACGACGAGACCTCTGCCGGTGAAGTCGGCGTGGACATCTACAATCTCGTCAAATATCAGCGTTCAAACCAGAACACCAACATCAACCAGCGGCCGCTGGTCAAGGTGGGCGACCACATCGCCCGTGGCGATGTCGTGGCTGACGGCGCATCTACCGACATGGGTGAACTGGCGCTGGGCCAGAACATGCTGGTCGCCTTCATGCCTTGGAACGGTTACAACTTTGAAGACTCCATCCTGATCTCCGAACGTGTTGTTGCCGAAGACCGGTTTACGTCGATACACATCGAGGAACTGTCGGTGGTTGCGCGTGACACCAAACTCGGACCGGAAGAGATTACTCGCGATATTTCGAACCTGTCAGAGTCCCAGCTCGGACATCTCGATGAATCCGGGATTATCCATATTGGCGCAGAGGTCGAGGCTGGTGACGTGCTGGTCGGCAAGGTGACACCCAAGGGTGAAACGCAGCTGACACCGGAAGAAAAGCTCCTGCGCGCGATTTTCGGAGAGAAGGCGTCGGACGTTAAGGACACCAGCCTGCGCGTGTCGTCGGGTATTTCGGGCACAGTGATCGATGTGCAGGTGTTTACGCGCGAAGGGATCGAGCGCGACAAGCGTGCGCAGCAGATCATCGATGATGAATTGAAGCGCTACAAGAAGGATCTGGGCGATCAACTGCGCATTGTCGAAAACGATGCGTTCGAGCGTCTTGAGCGTTTGCTGACCGGCAAGACCGCGAATGGCGGCCCGAAGAAGCTCGCGAAGGGGTCAAAAATCACCAAATCCTTCCTGGCGGAAATCGAGCGTCACAGCTGGTTTGACATTCGTCTCGCGAATGAAGAATCTGCGGCGCAGATGGAGCAGATCAAGGAAAGTCTCGCGCAGACCAAGCTGCAGTTTGACAAGGCATACGACGAGAAGAAGAAGAAACTGACCAGCGGCGATGAGCTGGCGCCCGGTGTGCAAAAAATGGTCAAGGTGTACCTCGCCGTCAAGCGCCGGCTGCAGCCGGGCGACAAGATGGCAGGCCGCCATGGCAACAAGGGTGTCATTTCCAAGATCACGCCGATCGAAGACATGCCGCACATGGCAGATGGTACGCCGGTGGACATCGTTCTCAATCCGCTGGGCGTGCCGTCGAGGATGAATGTCGGCCAGATTCTCGAGACTCACCTGGGTTGGGCCGCGAAAGGCCTGGGTAAGCGGATCGGCGACATGATCGCTGCACAGGGCAAGGCTGCGGAGGTTCGCAAGATTCTCGACAAGGTCTACAACACCAATGGCAAGCCGGTGGAACTGGATACCTTGAAGGACGAAGAGGTTATGGAGCTTGCGGCGAATCTGCGCAATGGCGTTCCGTTTGCGACGCCTGTGTTTGACGGCGCGACGGAAGTCGAGATCAAGCAAATGCTCGACTTGGCGTACCCGCATGATGATCCGCATACCAAGAAGCTCGGTTTTACCCCGAGCAAGACGCAGGTGACGCTTTATGACGGCCGCACCGGCGACCCGTTCGAGCGCCCCGTCACCGTCGGTTACATGCACATGCTGAAACTGCACCACCTGGTGGACGACAAGATGCACGCGCGTTCGACCGGGCCTTACAGCCTGGTTACGCAGCAACCGCTGGGCGGCAAGGCGCAGTTCGGCGGGCAGCGTTTTGGCGAGATGGAGGTGTGGGCGCTGGAGGCCTATGGCGCAGCTTATGTGCTTCAGGAAATGCTCACCGTCAAGTCGGACGACACCGAAGGCCGGCGCAAGGTCTACGAGTCCATTGTCAAGGGCGATCATCGTATTGAAGCCGGCATGCCGGAGTCGTTCAACGTGCTGGTCAAGGAAATCCGCTCGCTTGCGATCGACATCGACCTTGATCGAAACCGTTACTGATTTAAAGAAGAGAGACCGCGGAGAAGCGCAACGCGCTTTTCCTCCGGATGCACCTCACCGTTTACGTAGGAGTTCGCGATGAAAGCACTGCTTGATTTGTTCAAACAGGTTACGCAGGAAGAGGAATTTGATGCGATCAAGATCGGGCTGGCCTCGCCCGAGAAGATCCGCTCATGGTCTTACGGGGAAGTAAAGAAGCCGGAGACCATCAATTACCGCACGTTCAAACCTGAGCGTGATGGCCTTTTCTGCGCCAAGATTTTTGGCCCGACCAAAGATTATGAATGCCTGTGCGGCAAGTACAAAAGGCTCAAGCATCGCGGGGTGATCTGCGAAAAATGCGGCGTTGAAGTAACGCTGTCAAAAGTGCGGCGTGAGCGCATGGGGCATATCGAGATGGCGAGCCCTGTTGCGCATATCTGGTTCCTGAAATCGCTGCCGTCGCGTCTGGGCATGGTGCTTGACATGACGCTGCGCGATATCGAGCGCGTTCTTTATTTTGAAGCATATGTGGTCACCGACCCGGGCATGACGCCGCTGAAGCGCTGCCAGCTGATGACCGAGGATGATTATCTCGCCAAGGTTGAAGAATTCGGCGATGACTTCAGTGCGGCGATGGGTGCCGAGGGCGTACGGGCGCTGTTGCGCAGCCTGGACCTGAATCAGGAAATAGAAACGCTGCATGCGGATCTGAAGGCGACCAGTTCGGAAACCAAGATCAAGAAAATCGCCAAACGCCTGAAGGTGCTGGAAGGGTTCAAGAAGTCAGGCATCAAGCCGGACTGGATGATTCTGGAGGTATTGCCGGTTCTGCCGCCGGAATTGCGGCCGCTGGTGCCGCTGGACGGCGGTCGGTTTGCCACTTCCGATCTGAATGATCTGTATCGTCGGGTTATCAACCGTAATAACCGGCTGAAGCGTCTGCTGGAGTTGAAGGCGCCGGAAATCATCGTGCGTAACGAGAAGCGGATGCTGCAGGAAGCGGTCGATTCGCTGCTGGACAACGGTCGCCGCGGCAAGGCAATGACCGGCGCGAACAAGCGCCCGCTGAAGTCACTTGCAGACATGATCAAAGGCAAGGGCGGCCGTTTCCGCCAGAATCTGCTGGGCAAGCGCGTCGACTACTCGGGACGCTCGGTCATCGTGGTAGGACCGCAATTGAAACTGCACCAGTGCGGTTTGCCGAAGAAAATGGCCCTGGAGTTGTTCAAGCCTTATATCTTCAACAAACTCGAAGTCATGGGCCTGGCCACGACCATCAAGGCGGCCAAGCGCATGGTGGAGAGTGAAGAGCCGATTGTCTGGGATATCCTCGAAGAGGTGATCCGCGAGCATCCGGTCATGTTGAACCGTGCGCCGACGTTGCACAGGCTGGGCATACAGGCATTCGAGCCTGTACTGATCGAAGGCAAGGCGATTCAGTTGCACCCGCTTGTGTGTGCTGCATTCAATGCCGACTTTGACGGTGACCAGATGGCCGTTCATGTGCCGCTGTCGCTGGAGGCGCAGATGGAAGCGCGCACGCTGATGCTCTCGTCGAACAACGTGCTGTCGCCGGCAAACGGCGATCCAATCATCGTGCCGTCACAGGATATCGTGCTGGGTCTTTACTATACGACCCGCGAGAAGCAGGGTGCCCGCGGCGAAGACTCGGCATTTATCAACGTGTCCGAGGTATCACGTGCTTACGAGACCGGGCAGGTTGAGATCAACGCGCGGATTCATGTGCGCATCAAGGAGACTGAGGTCGACGAAGACGGCACGAAACGCGAGAAGCTCACGCGTTATCAGACTACGGTCGGCCGTGCACTGCTGTCCGAGATCCTCCCGCATGGATTGGCGTTTGAATATATCAACAAGGCATTGAAAAAGAAGGAAATCTCGAAAATCATCAACGCCAGCTTCCGCCGTTGCGGTTTGCGTGAAACGGTGATCTTTGCCGACAAGCTGATGTACAACGGATTTTCCATGGCTACCCGGGCAGGCTTGTCGATTGCGGTGGACGACATGCTGGTGCCGATGCAGAAAAACGAGATCATCGTTGAGGCTGAAAAAGAAGTTAAGGAAATCGAGAAGCAATACACTTCGGGGCTGGTCACCCAGGGCGAGCGCTATAACAAGGTGGTCGATATCTGGGGCCGGGCCGGTGATCTAGTTGCCAAGGCCATGATGGAGCAGCTTGGGGTCGAGCCTGTCATCGAGTGGGATGCCAAGGTGCGGGAATGGAAGCCGCGTACGGACAAGAAGGGCGCTCCGGTCATGCAGGAGTCCTTCAACTCGATTTACATGATGGCCGATTCGGGTGCGCGCGGTTCCGCGGCCCAGATCCGCCAGCTTGCCGGCATGCGTGGCCTGATGGCCAAGCCGGATGGTTCAATTATCGAGACCCCGATTACCGCCAATTTCCGTGAAGGTCTGAATGTGCTGCAGTACTTCATTTCGACCCACGGCGCACGCAAGGGCCTGGCTGACACGGCGTTGAAGACAGCAAACTCCGGATATCTGACCCGGCGACTGGTCGATGTGACACAGGACCTGGTAGTGACCGAGGATGATTGCGGCACGGACCGGGGCGCTGTGATGAAGGCACTGGTCGAGGGCGGGGAGGTGGTTGAAAGCCTGCGAGAGCGTATTCTCGGACGGGTTGCGGTGGCGGATATTGTCAATCCGGAAACCAGCGCGACGCTGTTCCCGACCAACACGCTGCTCGATGAGGATGTTGTAGATGCGATCGAGGCGGCCGGCATCGACGAGGTCAAGGTGCGCACGCCGCTGACCTGTGAGACGCGGTATGGCTTGTGTACCCGCTGTTATGGACGCGATCTCGGCCGCGGTTCTATGGTGAATATCGGTGAAGCCGTGGGCGTAATTGCCGCGCAATCGATCGGCGAACCGGGCACGCAGCTGACGATGCGTACATTCCATATTGGTGGCGCCGCCTCGCGTACTGCGGTGGTCAGCCAGGTCGACAGCAAGTCGGCAGGTGTGGTGCGGTATTCGGCTGGCATGCGTTATGTGTCCAACACGCGTGGTGAGCTGGTGGCGATTTCGCGCAAT
>JAOUIN010000057.1 GCA_029883965.1 Betaproteobacteria bacterium | reverse complement strand
GCCGCGCTGTCGGTGGACGCGGCACCCCATTGCACCGAAGCCGACGGACAACTGAATCTGTCCGGCTTCGCGATCCTCGCGGATCTGGTCATGGCCGCAGCCGTGCGCGCCGGGCTGGAGCCGCACACTAGGCTGGCGACGGTGACAATGAATCTGCAGCTGACCGGAGCGCCACGCATCGGCCGGTTGTCCGGACGCGGGGCGATGCACGGTTTCGTGCAGGATGCGGTCGGCCGTCAGGGTGTCAGCACGGTCAACATAAGCGGCGACGCGGGTCTGGTGTGCACCGGCACCGGCACCTTCATGATGCTGAAGCCGCCCAAAGGCGTGGAACTGCACCCGGTGCCGCACCGCCGCCGCGGCGAGAATCCCACGCCGGAAATTTCCGACGGCAAACTCCGGCCTGACGAGAAGAAAGTGCTGGTCGCAGCCGATGCCGCGCTCGATGGTGTGCGCGAGCATGGCGGTTCTTTCATCCAGCGTTTCTGGGGCGTGCAGGCCAAACATGTGGCGGGCGGCGCCCAGTCGACGGTGAAAAACGGCGCACACATCGGCAATCGTGTCGGCCATGTTCAGGGCGGCATCCTGCTTGGCCTTGCGACCGAAAATGCGATTGCGGCATTGACGTCGCACTGGTCGCTGACCGCGATTTCGGCGTGGTACATCAGCCCCGGCGAGGGCCGCGCACTGAAATTGAAGTCCAAAGTGGTCCATCATGGACGGCTGATCGCGGTGGTGCGCACCGAAGTCACCTGCAAGGGTCATGACGGCCGTCCGCGCAAGGTGTTCGAGTTGATGACCACGCATGCGTACCGCGCCGAAACGACATGATCCGGCAGACTCCGGTGGCGCGCTCTCCGTCGATTTTTGTGCAGGGACTGCCATGAATTCCGGCCGGCGACCGTTGTGCAATCGTGTCGTTGCCATGGTGATGTTGATGGCGCTGGCTGCGTGCGCGGCGTTCCCGCCACCGCCCTCGGCGATACCGGAGCCGGAGGTGCGTGCTGCGCTGGGACGGGTTGCGGTGATTGCGGGCAGCGATGTCCTGCAGGTCGATACGGATTTTGTGGACAGCAAAGTGGCTGTGGCGAGCAGCCGCGGCGCAGACGCGCTGCTGACCTGCCTGGGTGAAGCGGCAATACGCGGCTGTCATGGCCCCATGTGCGGGCCGATGATGGTGGTGATACTGGGGGTTTGCGGTGTTTTCGGTACCGTGGTTGCGATTAGCGACTCGACGCCCGCCGCAGGTGCGGCACTGATCGCGGGTTCCGAGCAGGCCTTCAATTCGGCTGTCGATGCGCAGGCGATCCAGCGCGGCCTGCAGACTGCGGTTGCCGACGCCGCGAAGGGGGCGGGCACACCGCTGGTCGAAGTCGATCGGAATCTGACGCAAGTCGCTGCTGCAGCAAAAGACTATCAGGTCCTTGCCGCGCGTGGCGTGGATACGGTCGTTGAAACCACGCTGCGCCGTATTTCCACATCAGCGCGGGATTATGGCGGATTTGTCGTGTTGCGCATCGAGGCCCGGGCACGGCTGGTGCGTGCGCACGACAACCGGGAGCTGTTCAGCAACGACTATTTGTTCGTCAGCGAGGCCCGCACGCTGGGCGAGTGGGCGGCGCGGGATGGTGCCGCGCTCTTGGCGGCACTGACCCGTGCGCACGCGGACCTCTCCGAGCAAATGGTGGAGAATACGGTCATGCTCCACCCGTTTCCGTACCGTGCGGCGCGCGGCATCGGTTTTCTGACCGCGTCGTTCGGCCTTGCGCCGGAGTTTCCCGCGACGCGGTTCAACATGGTGAGCGGCGGCGGCATCGGCGAGGCGTTCGAGTGGGTGAGTGTGGATTCCGTTCAGCCGGTGCTGCGCTGGGAGTCATTTCCGAGAACAGAGGACAGGGCGGCGGCGCCGGCGGCAATGGGGCGGGTTGCGAACGTGGCCTATGACCTCGTCGTTGCCCGCGAGGAAAACTATCGGCCGGGCGCCATGGTCTATCGCCGTACCGCTATTACCGATAATTCGCACCGGCTCGGGGAGCCGCTGCAGCCCGGAGCCAAATACTTCTGGTCGGTGCGTGCGCGTTTTGAGCTCGACGGCAGGAAGCACGTGACTGAATGGGCGTCCTTGCACCACGGCGCGCGGTCGGCGGTGTCGGTGCCCAATGTACATAGTTACCGGTTCTCCGTTCCAGAATAAGGTTGCCGCAATGCCCCTGCGTACACTCTCCGGAAAACACGTCGATCCGCGCAAGGGGCGCGGTGCGGGAGTTAATCCCGAAGGACGCTTCGAACAGGTCGGGCGCGAGGCGTTTGACGACGGCTGGGCGACCGGCACGGATGATGAGCTGGTCGCGCTGAAAACCGTGGTGACCGGCGAGCTTGCGAAGTCGATCATTGCGCATAACGAATCTCCGGATATTCCATTCTCGCAGTCGATCAATCCCTACCAGGGGTGCGAACACGGCTGCATTTACTGCTATGCGCGTCCCAGCCACGCTTATCGCAATCTGTCGCCGGGCATCGATTTCGAGACGCGGATTTTCGCCAAGACCAATGCTGCCGAGTTGCTGCGCAGGGAATTGTCGAGGCCCGGCTACCGGTGTGAATTGCTTGCGCTGGGGGCGAACACCGATCCGTACCAGCCGGCGGAGCGCAGTCGCGGTATCACGCGCGGCATTCTCGAAGTGTGCGCAGAATTCAACCAGCCGGTGGGTATCGTGACCAAGAATGCGCTGGTCGAGCGCGACATCGACATCCTGGCGCCGATGGCGGAGAAGAGGCTGGCCGAAGTATTCGTGTCGGTGACCACGCTGGATCACGGACTGGCGCGGCGCATGGAACCGCGCTGTACGGCGCCAGTACGCCGGCTTGCCGCAGTGCGCGCACTGGCGGACGCCGGCATTCCGGCGGGCGTCATGGTAGCGCCGGTGATTCCATTCCTGAACGACCATGAAATCGAGGCCATCGTTGAAGCGGCAGCCGCGCATGGTGCGCAGCGTGCAGCATACATACTGATGCGCCTGCCTTATGAGGTAAAAACGCTGTTTCGTGAATGGCTGGAGCGGCATTACCCGTTGAAAGCGGCGCATGTGATGAGCCGGGTGCAGGCGATGCGCGGCGGGCGTGACAATGATCCAGAATTCGGCAGCCGCATGCGCGGCGCCGGCGAGCTTGCCGGTCTGTTGAAACAGCGCTTCAACGTCGCCTGTAAAAAAGCCGGACTGAACCAGGCGCGGCGGGGCGAGGGGATATCATGCGACACCTCGCAGTTCCGCGTGCCCGGTGCGGGCCGGCAAGGCAGCCTGTTCTAGAAATTCTGGAGGAGATGACATGAAGCAGGAAGTGGCGTTGTACGTGGATGAAGGCCTGGGCAGCTACGGGTTTCCCGATGGACACCCCTGGGGTACCGACCGGCAGGATGCGTTCTGGAAGGAGGCGACCCGGCAGAAACTGGATAAGGCGGCGGTACTGCGCGGTTCGCGTGCGGCGACGGTGGACGAGATCGAGCGTTTCCACGGCGATCAGCATGTGCAGCGGGTGCATCAGTTGTCTGACCGCGGTTACGGATCGATCGATGCCGGCGACACCCCCGCATTCCCCGGCGTGTTCGAGGCGTCCGCTCATGTCGTCGGTGCTGCGCTCGACGGCCTGCAGCAGGTGATGACGGGCGAGGTGCTGCGCACCTTTCAGCCGATCGGCGGCCTGCATCATGCGGCGCGCAACAATGCGGCCGGGTTTTGCGTGTTCAACGACTGCGGTGTGGTCATCGATACGCTGCGCAGCCAGTACGGCATCAAGCGTGTGGCTTACGTCGACATCGACGTGCATCATGGCGACGGGCTTTATTACCCGTATGAATCCGATCCGGATCTGATCTATGCTGACATCCACGAGGATGGGCGGTTCCTTTATCCCGGCACCGGTGCAGACACCGAACGCGGCAAGGGGCCGGGTTTAGGCCTGAAGTTGAACATCCCCATGCAACCGGCATCGGGCGACCCGCAGTTCATGGCGGCGTGGGAGCGGGTCGAAGCACATCTGCGGCAGCACAAGCCTGAGTTCATCGTGTTCCAGGCGGGCGCGGACAGCATCGCCGGCGATCCGCTGGCGCATCTGCAGTACACGCCAGCCGCGCACGCGCATGCGGCGCAGCGCCTGTGCGTGCTGGCCAACGAAATGTGTCAGGGGCGGATCATGGGTTTTGGCGGCGGCGGATATAACCGCAATAATCTCGCACTGGGATGGTGCGGCGTGCTGAATGCGTTCATCCACGGATCGGAAAAGTAGATGGCAACGATCAGGCTGAGCGTGCTCGACCAGTCGCCCGTCATCAGCGGTCACACACCGCAACAGGCGATACAGCAGACCATCCGTCTGGCGCAGGCCGCGGAACAGCTCGGCTACCATCGTTACTGGTGCGCCGAACATCATTCGGTCATGGCACTGGCTGATCCCTGTCCGGAAATTCTGGTGACGCGCGTTGCTGCTGCAACATCGACTATTCGTGTCGGCACAGGCGGCGTGCTGCTGCCGTATTACAGCCCGTTGAAAATCGCCGAGCAGTTCCGCATGCTTGAAGCGCTGTTTCCGGGGCGTATCGATCTCGGCATAGGCCGTGCACCCGGCGGTGATCAGGCGACTGCGATGGCCATGGGCGAGGGGAGATATCCCTCCGCCGACAATTTTCCGGAGCAGGTGCAGTATCTGGCAGCGTATCTGGATGATGACCTGCCGGAGGGGCATCCATTCCGGCAGGTCAAAGCGCAGCCCGCGGGTCCCGGCAGCCCGCAGATCTGGCTGCTGGGTTCGTCGGATTACAGCGGCGCGCTGGCATCGCAACTCGGACTGAGATTCGCGTTCGCCCATTTCATCAGTGCGCGCGGCGGCGACGCGGTCATGCGCGCCTACCGTGAGCGCTACCAGCCGTCGCTGCGCGAACCGCAGCCGCAGGCGCTGGTGTGCGTGTTCGTGGTCTGCGCGGAATCGCAGGCGCAGGCGGAGCGGCTGGCGATGAGCGTGGATCTGCGGCGGCTCAACATGGATTACGGCGTTAACGCACCGGTGCCCACGCTTGAGGAGGCTGAGGCTTACCCGTACACTGATGCCGATCGTCAGCGCATCGCGCATCATCGCCGGCGCGTGGTGCTGGGGACGCCGGCTGTCGTCAAACAGCGACTGCTGGAAATCCAGGCCGAGTTTTCCGCCGACGAGTTGATGGTGATTACCATCACCGGTGACTATGACACCCGGCTGCATTCCTACGAACTGCTTGCTGGTGCGTTCGGTTTGTCATCCGCGCGCTGAACCGCGCGTTATCAGTAGCGTCGGGCCGTTCCGGCGCACAGGACAAGCCAGCGCATCGCTGTGCCCCTGTCTGGTGAATCACATTCGAGGAGTTACAAAATGAAACAGTTGATCGTTGCGGTAATGTGTGCAGCGTTTGCGATGTCGTCCGCGTATGCCCAGCAGCCGCAGGGTGAAGCCAAGAAAGGCGCTCCGGCTGAGGAAAAGAAGGCGCAGCAGGCGAAGAAGGAACCCAGCGAAGCACAGCTGAAGCAGCAGGCGCGGATGAAGGACTGCAATGCCAAGGCGGAAGGGAAGGCAGGTGACGAGCGCAAGAGTTTCATGAGCTCGTGTTTGAAAGGCGAAACTGCCAAGAAGGAGCCCACCGAGGCGCAGAAGAAACAGCAGGCACGGATGAAGGACTGTAACGCCAAGGCTGACGGCAAGTCCGGAGAGGATCGCAAGAAGTTCATGAGCACCTGCCTGAAAGGCTGATGCAGCATGGCGGGCGGCGGCGTTGCAGCAGTCGCCGCGACGGGGGCATACTGGAAACAGTATGCCCTTTTATATTTTTCGCGGGACCCGGGAAGGCGCGGTGCGCAGCTGCGTTGTTGCTTGGTGTGCGGTCCTGGCCTGCATTGTTCAGGGGGTCGGCATGAATGCTGAGGCGGATGATGATTTTGGTGTGCGCCGCGACCGCATGGTTGCGGAAATCGAGCAGATGGTGCGCGAGACCCAACGCGAGACCGGACGAGCGGCGCTGGACAACAGGGTCGTTGCCGCAATGCGCAAGGTGGAACGGCATCGCTTTGTGCCGCCGTCGTACGCTGCGCGGGCCTATGACAACCGGCCGCTGGCGATCGGTGCCGGGCAGACCATTTCGCAGCCCTTCATCGTTGCGCTGATGACGGACTTGCTGAACGTGGGGCCCGGCAACAAGGTTCTGGAAGTCGGTACCGGTTCGGGCTATCAGGCGGCAGTACTCGCCGAGATCGCAGGTGCGGTGTATTCGATCGAGATCATTGAATCGCTGGGGCGCGAGGCGGCACGCGCGCTGTCGGCGGCAGGCTACCGTAATGTGCATACGCGTATCGGAGATGGTTATGCCGGCTGGCCGGAGCAGGCACCGTTTGACGCCATTATGGTGACTGCTGCTGCACCTGAGGTGCCGCAACCACTGATAGATCAATTAAAACCCGGCGGACGGCTGGTGATACCCGTGGGTGCACAGGGTGGGGCGCAGGAACTTTACGTCATTGAAAAAGACGCGCGCGGCACGGTGACCCGGCGCAAGGCGCTCGATGTGCGTTTTGTGCCGCTGACGCGCAAGCCATAGCATTTATCGCGAAAGCCAGTCTGTTTTTTGCGGCGCAGCATTGCGCTATCTCGGCACCAAAATAAAGCAACGAACTGACCTGCTGCACTGATGCGAGGCACATCGGTGCTGTATTCGTGCGTAATGCACGGGCTGAATCCCGGATTCGGACATGGCACGGTGGTTGCTCAGCGTATGTTGACACAACAGGCGCTTGCGGCCGGGAGTCCGAATTGAACTGGGCACACATGATCGATGCATTGTCCGCGGGGCAGCCGCTGTCGGGCAGCGAGTCCGAAGCACTTTTCTCGGCGATGTTCGACGGCGGTGTGCCCGATCTTGAACTGGGCGGGTTGCTGGCGTTGCTGGAGCAGCGGCACATCCTGCCGCAGGAGGCGTCTGGTGCACTTGCAGCGCTATCGACGCGCGTGTTCCAGATCTCGCCACCTGACACGCAATGGCGTCCGGTGTTGATGCCCAGCTACTGCGCGTTGCGTGAACATCCCAATCTGGCACCGCTGCTGGCCATCAGTTTGCAGCGGCTGGGCATCCCGGTGCTGGTGCACGGCACGCTGAGCGGCGAGCGCGGGGTGGCGGCGGCGTACATTTACCGGGAACTGGGCATCATGCCCTGCGCGAGCCTCGCGCAGGCGCAGGAGGAACTGAACCACGGGCATCTGACATTTGTGCCCACCGGCGCACTGGCGCCTGCATTGGCAGACCTGATGGCGCTGCGTGTGCGCGTGGGCGGCGGCGCACTGGCGCGCCTGCTTGCGCGTCTGGCGGATCCGTTTGCTGCTGCCGGGTTGCAGCTGGTGCCTGCGGAAAATGCACACGAACGTGCCGCGTTGCGGGAGTTGCTGTGTGACGCGCAGAAGAACGCGCTGCTGTTCGAAACACGTGACGGCGATCCGGTCGTCGATGCGCTATGCCGGCCGGAGATCGAATTGATCAGGGATGGCGCGGTGCTGAAACTGTTCGACACCGAAGTGACGCCACGCTGCGCACATCCGCTGCCGGCGGCACATGACCTGAAGGGCACGGCGCGCTGGATCAGCGGCGTGCTCGAGGGTCGTATTCCAATGCCGGTGCCCATTGCGAATCAGTTTGCCTGCTGTCTTTACGGCGCCGGTTATGCGCAGGATCTCAACCAGGCGAAGGCGATTGCCGCCGTGGAGACCGGCAGTCTGGCAGCGGCTTAACAGCACCTTTTCCCTGTTAACAGCATGGATTTTGCCGGGACGTCGACACGGACCGCTGTGCTAGACTGCGCGCAGCTATCGCGCTTTCGAACGATCCGACAATAATCCGCCTGGAAGGAGTTCACGTATGGGAGCGATATTTCAGTCATTGGGCCGGACCATCCTTGCCGGCTTTGTCATTCTGGTTCTAATTATCATAGTCACCGGCGGTGCCGGTGTGCGCGCTGGCGATCAGGTCTGGTGGGCGTTCGTGATGCGCTGGCTGCACGTGATGTCCGGCGTGATGTGGATCGGTTTGCTGTGGTATTTCAATTTCGTGCAGATTCCGTCGATGCCGAAAATTCCCGATGAGCAAAAGCCGGCCATCGGCAAGGTGATCGCGCCGGCAGCACTGTTCTGGTTTCGCTGGGCTGCGCTGGCAACCTTGGTCACGGGCGTGATCGTCGGCGGCAAGTATCTGGGTTCCGCACTCACGTTCGGCCAGGGCTACGTTACGATCGGAATCGGCATGTGGCTGGGCATCATTATGGCCTTCAACGTATGGTTCATCATCTGGCCCAACCAGAAGAAGGCGTTGGGTATTGTGCAAGTGGATGCCGATGCCAAGGCCAAGGCTGCGCGTGTAGCGATGATTACCTCCCGTATCAATACCATGCTGTCGATCCCCATGCTGTTTTGCATGGTCGGGCAGAAATACAATATTCTGTAATTCGTAAAAACGATTCAGACTAAACGCCCGGTGATGCCGGGCGTTTTTTTGTCGTCATGGGTTGGCCTGAATGGCGTGCTCCCGTATTATTGAAGTTTTTTCAGTCACGATCAAAAGGAACCGAAAATGCAACACGAACTGCCCAAACTCCCCTATGCAATGGACGCGCTGGCGCCGCATATTTCAAAGGAGACCTTTGAGTTTCACTATGGCAAGCACCATCAGGCCTATGTGACCAATCTCAACAATCTGGTCAAAGGCACCGAATTCGAGAACAGTGGTCTCGAAGACATCGTCAGGAAATCTTCAGGCGGGGTGTTCAATAACGCGGCGCAGGTCTGGAACCACACTTTCTTCTGGAACAGCATGAAGCCTGCTGGCGGCGGCAAGCCGGCCGGCGCGCTGGCAGCGGCGATCGACAAGAAGTGGGGCAGTTTCGACGCCTTCAAGGAAGCGTTTACGAAGAGCGCTGTTGGTAACTTCGGTTCCGGTTGGACCTGGCTGGTGAAAAAGGCCGACGGCAGTGTGGATCTGGTCAACACGTCGAACGCGGGCTCGGTGCTGACCACCGCAGACAAGGCGTTGCTGACCATTGACGTGTGGGAGCATGCCTACTACATCGATTACCGCAATGCGCGGCCGAAATTCGTGGAGACCTTTCTGAACAGTCTGGCTAACTGGGATTTCGCCGCCAAGAATTTCTCCTGAGCTCAGAACCGTGATAAGCGAAAGGCCCGGCTTTGTCCGGGCTTTTTTCTTTATAGCGGTGTTCAGCGTGGCGCGGGCACCCGGTCCAGCCCCTCGATTCTCATGCCGGGCGTAATGCCGCGTTTGCGGAACCAGCCTTGATTTGTTTCCAGCGCGTAGCGGGCAGGGCGTGCGGCACTATGTGAGTCGCGGGTATGCGGTTGCATGTCCTCGATGTTGATGATGACCCCATTGTCGTCGACGAATGCAACCGACAACGGGATGTACGTATTCATCATCCACATGCCATGTTGGGCGATATTCGGGAACACGAAAACCATCCCGCGGTTTTCAGGCAGCATGCGCCGGTGCATCAGTCCCTGCATGCGGTCAGGATCTGTATGGGCGACTTCCGCCGTCAGCACATGTTTGTTGACGGTCAACTCGACCAGCGGCATCGCAGCCAGTGCATTGCCGATAAAGCCGGATGCAAGGCAACAGAGGATGAAGACCCGCAGCAGTCGTTTCATGTGGAAGCTCCCGGTATGGCGTTGGCAACCCATTCGGCAATGGCTTGGCGGAGATCGGCGATGTCGCCTATCGCCGGCAGCAACTCCAGCTTTAGCCCGGGATGCCGGCTGCGTACTTCAGCGAGCAGCTTCGGCACGTCATTTTTTAGATGCCCGCCTTGAGCCATGAACAGCGGCGCGATATGAATTGACGTGTGTCCGCGCGCGGCCAGGTCGGCGATGACGTCAGCGAGTGTGGGTGTCTGGAATTCGAGGAAAGCCAGCCTGACCGCCAAGTCATCGCGTGTCGCGGCGATGCGTTTGCTGATGTCGCGGAACGGCTCGGCCCACTCCGGATCACGCGCGCCGTGCGCGAAAAGGATCAGCCCGTTCGAGGTGTGTGCCAAGATCTATTCCTTGCCCGTACTGCCGAAGCCGCCGGCGCCGCGGCTGGACGCGCTGAACTCATCAACCACATTGAAGGCAACATGCACGACGGGTACGACCACCAGTTGCGCCAGCCGTTCCAGCGGATTGATGGTGAAGGCGGCATTACCGCGATTCCAGGTTGAGACAAACAGCTGACCCTGGTAATCGGAGTCGATCAGTCCGACCAGATTGCCGAGCACGATGCCGTGTTTGTGGCCGAGTCCAGAGCGCGGCAGGATGATAGCCGCGAGCCCGGGGTCGGCAATATGGATGGCCATGCCGGCCGGAATCAGCTCGGTCTGTCCAGGTTGCAGCGTCAGCGGCTGGTCGAGGCAGGCGCGCAGGTCCAGCCCGGCGGAACCCGGTGTTGCATATTGCGGCAGCTGGTCCCGCAGGCGAGCGTCGAGGATTTTGACATCTATCGATTTCATGGTTTCAGCAGAATTGAACGGTTGATGCGGATGATCAGGACGCTGCGGGCGGCGCCTTGCGCGTGCGGCTATCCGCCTTTTCGTTTCTTGCCGCCACAGGTTTTTGCGATATGGCTGATGATCTGCTGCGCGATGATGTCCTTGGAGGCGCGCGGCAGCCGGTGGGTGCCGGAATCATCGAACAGTGATACCTCGTTTTCATCGGCACCGATTGCATGCTGTGCGAGATTGGCAATCATCAGTTTGATTTTCTTGCGCCGGCGCTTTTCGTCGGCGTACGCGTCGAGGTTGCGGCTTTCAGCGGCAAAGCCGACGCAGAACGGCGGCTTGGAGCGGGCGGCGATCCAGCCCAGGATGTCCGGATTCGGTACAAAACTCAGCTTGAGTTGTGCCTCATCGGTTTTCTTGATCTTGTGTTTGCGCGGCGCGCTGACACGGTAATCGGCGACAGCTGCTACACCGATGAATATGTCG